>CAUZNX010000308.1:0-3136 GCA_963580905.1 Dehalococcoidia bacterium
AACTGCCTTAGTGTGCAGTGTAGATGGACGCGGGGCGGTATCTGGATCTACGATGACAGAGTACCCAGGCTCTCGTCCAGGATCTCCAGCAGGTCCCTGGCGCCCTTGCCATCGGCGCCCTCGACCGACCCCATGCCCTCGTCGAACATCTGGAGGCAGTAGGGGCACGATACGCCGACCGTGTCCGCGCCCGTCTCCAAGAACTGCTCGGTGCGAAGGTGATTCACGCGACGACCACGGCTCTCCTCTGTCCACAGGTGGCCGCCGCCTGCGCCACAACAGAAGCCGCGCTCTCGACGCTGCTCCATCTCGGCCAGTTTTGCTCCCGGGATCGCCTCTATGATCTTCCGGGGCTCATCGTAGATGCCATTGTGGCGGCCCAAGTAACAAGAGTCGTGGTAGGCCACGGTTGTCGCCAACTCCACCACAGGTTTGATTTTGCCCTGATCGATTAGCTCTGACACGAACTGGGTATAGTGGACGACCTCGTAGTTTCCGCCCAGATGCGGATATTCGTTCTTGATGTTGTTGAAGCAGTGAGGGCAGATGGCGACGATTTTTTTCACGTTGTACCGATTGAAGGTCTCGATATTCTGCTGCGCCATGATCTGATAAAGGTACTCATTGCCCATGCGTCGGGCAGGGTCGCCGGTGCAGGTCTCCTCCGCACCGAGGATGGCAAAGTCCACCCCCGCACGCTTGAGAACCGATACCATCGAACGCGCAACACTCTGGCTACGCTTCTCCAGGGCTGCGGTACACCCGACCCAGAACAGCACCTCGGCCTCCGGGTGGTCCGCCATGGTTGGAACATCGAGCCCTTCAGCCCAGTCTGTCCGCGTGTACTGCGTGCCTCGCCAAGGATGGCCTCGCTGTTCCAGGCTCATCAGCGCACCGGCCGCCGATTCAGGCATGCTGGCCTGCTCCATCACCAGATTGCGCCGCATGCCCAGAATCAGGTCGATGTGCTCGACACCCGCCGGGCAAACCTGCTCACACGCGCCGCAGGTGAGACAGTCCCACAACGCTTCCTCACCAATTGCCGGGATGACTGACTCTTCCTCGCCGTCGCCATTTAGTAGGACCGGTGACGCCTCGACCAGATGGTCTTTAACACCCTGGGCGACGTGCATCGGCGACAATATTTTGCCGGAAACGTTGGCGGGACAGGCATCCGTACATCGACCGCAAACGGCGCAGGCATAGCCGTCCAGCAGCTCCTTCGTCGTGAAATCCCGGACCCTGGCAGAACCAAATGTCTCCGCCGTCTCCAGATCCATCGGCGTCGACAACGTCCCCATGGGCGAAAGGTCTCGCATGACAAACGCGACCGGCGCTCCGATGAGGTGCATGTGCTTTGAGAGCGGTATGTATACGGCGAATCCGAGGATCAGCGCCAGGTGCGCCCACCACGAGAGTTCACGGAGCGCATTGGCTAGACCCTCACCCAGCCCTGAATCCCGCAGGGCCTCTCCGATGGCGGAGCTGATGGGAGCAGCCGTCGTCGGTCCGTCGCCACCGGCCGCTACGTAAAACACCTCGCTCAGGACGGTGAGTATCATCAGCAGCGCAATGAGCGCCAGAATGATCGCCGACTCCCATTTCTGGGTAAGATCGAACGAGAGTCTGCGCGGCGTGACCACCCACCTGCGGACCACTGCCCACCCCAGGACGCCCAGGAAGACCACTGCCAGCACGTCGATGTATACCGCAAAGACTTTCACGCCCGAGTCTGTGAACAGCGTGCTCGAGAACTGATCCCACGCGGAGTCGCCAAAGATGAAAACAACGTAGCTGAACGTGAAGGAGAGGAAGCCCCAAAAGATAAAGAAGTGGGCCAGTCCGGCGCGGTCTCGGAGCGAAACACTCTGGACTACACGGGACTGTCCCAGGATTAGAGGGATGGCGCCGATGAGCCTGTGCACGGGGCGATCGAAGCGGTTCGCGTCTTTTCCGAGGAGGACTAGCCTTACAACCCGCCGATACAGCACGAAGGCCGCCGCCGAGAAGCCAATTCCTGCGAGGGCGTACACGCCCAGCCAGGTTGGAATAGTGCCGAAAATATCATCTGGCGGGACCATAACAATAGGATACAGGGGCTGACGGTTGTGTGCTAGGGGTCGGGGGTACGGGCAGGCTCGTCGGACGCACCGCGTTCCAATGATGATCTGCCTGAATCAAGGCCAGTCGCGTGGTGCCCGTTGCGCCAGGGCGGGTCCCAGACTCGCACCGAAACCTCTCCCCTATCCCAAGACCATCAGCACCGTGGCGGCAGTTGCCAGCCAGAGAGCCACGCAAACGATGAGCGGCACATCCGTTACGAAAATATCCTCGGGACTCTCACCGAGGTTCCGGACATGGACCAGATACAGATAGCGGAACAACCCATAGACCACGAACGGGATCGTTAGCATCATCGCGTGGTTTTCTGGCAGGTTTGGCGCGGTGAATGTATACAGGGTGTATGCGACCAGGGTAGACGGCGCGACGATGGCGATGAACTGGTCGAGCAACGGCTTTGTGTACCGCTGCAACGTCTCGCGTTGTAGGCCCGCCGCGTCTCCGGCCGCCTCCAGCTCGCTGCGCCTTTTCGACAGTGCTATGAATAACGCTCCCAGACCCGTGCAGATGTAGAGCCAGGGCGAAACCGGTACCTGGAGCACCGCCGCTCCGCCGACCGCCCGGAGTACAAATCCGCCGCTGATGGCAAACACGTCCACGATAACAAGCCGTTTCAAGAGCGTGGAATAGGCCGCCATAGTCGCTAAATATCCGATAGCGACCCAGCCGAATTGAGGCTCCAGCACCACCGCAAATCCGATGGCCACGGTGGCCAGGATGGCAGCCGATGACCAGGCAATGGGAACGGAAAGAGCGCCGGACGCGATGGGCCTTGAGCGCTTCTTCGGGTGCAGCCGATCGCGGTCCGCGTCGAAGATGTCGTTGACAAGGTAGACCGCGCCGCTGAGCATGGAAAACAGCAGGAAGGCCACCGTAGTCTTGCCGAACAGTTCGAGGGCAGGGCCGGGATCTGATAGGTCCCACGTCGCCTGGGCGGTGAAGAACAGGGCGAAGTAGACGAGCAGGTTTTTGGTCCACTGCCGGGGCCGAGTGGCCATAACGAGGGCCACGATCA
>CAUZNX010000309.1:0-3136 GCA_963580905.1 Dehalococcoidia bacterium
TCGCCGATCCAACAACGGATCAAGCGGCGTCGTAGTTACGAGTGCAGGAGGGCTGCAAGGGGACGCCGCATCTCAAATCTGAGTGTAGAGGCACGCCATTGACACTGTCAAACCTGAAGGGCACGGGCGGGCGAGAGACCTCGGTAGTGACCTGAGCCGTTTGGTGGCGCTACACTGTAATGCGGTCTGAGAGAAATCGCGGGCCCGAAATATCCAGGAGGCCCCCCATGCCCGAGTTCCCAACACTGCTTGACGTGATTGCGGCCAGAGAGCGCATATCGCCGTACCTGAAGCGGACCCCGCTTCACCACTACCGTGCCCTTGATGAACTCATCGGTGCAGAGGTGTGGGTCAAACACGAGAACCACCACGTTATGGGTGCATTCAAAATTCGTGGCGCCCTCAACGTTGTCGCCCAGCTTAACGAAGAGGAAAAGTCCGCTGGCGTGGTCGCTGCGTCCACGGGCAACTTCGGGCAGGGGCTGGCATATGCCGCCGGCATCTTCGGAGTCGATTCTGTTGTTGTTGTTCCGGACGGCTCAAATCCCGGCAAGGTCGAGTCGATGAAACGGCTCGGAGCGCGGATCGTCTTCCACGGCAGTGCGTTCGACGAGGCCAAAGAACATGCAGACCGACTGGCGAAGCAGGAAGGCCGCCGATATATCCACTCCGCCAACGAAGCGGGCCTTGTACCCGGTACCGGGACCTATACGCTTGAGATCATGGAAGACCTACCGGACGTCGACGTTATTATCGTCCCGATTGGCGGCGGAAGCGGCGCATGCGGCGCATGCATCGTCTCCAAGGCGCTGAAACCCAATGTCCAGGTAATCGGCGTGCAGTCCGATGCCGCGCCAGCCCAGTACCTGTCATGGAAAGAGGGTCGAGTGGTCGAGGCGCCTATGGAGACCATTGCCGAAGGCCTCGCGACAGGCTCAGGCTACGCAGACACGCTAGAAATCATGACCGAGCTACTAGACGACTTCATCTTGGTCTCGGAAACGGAGCTCGACACCGCCGTCGTGAACCACCTGACCCATACCCACAACCTCACCGAGCACGCCGGCGCGGCGTCCCTCGCGGCGGCGGTCAAAATAAAGGATCGGCTCGCGGGTAAGAAGGTCGCCCTCATCGTCAGTGGCGGCAACATCACCGTCGACCAGCTTAAATCTACCTTGGCTCGAAATTCCAGCAACGGCTCATCCTAGGTCGACGAATCAGGTGTTTTGGCACAAAAGGCCGTTGCCTCCGTGAGGTTGAACGGGGTCAACGGCCGAGGGCGTTCACGCTGATCCGGGATGGGGTGTTCGGCTCATCGTCGATGGGGCATTCCGCTCATGGTGAGCCTGTCGAACCATCGCATGTAGAGGCACCCGGGTAGCCGTCACGCACCGCCTGCATCTTCGTCCGCGATCAACTCCAACAGCCTGCGGTTCACCTTCCGCGGGGTCGTCGGGCCCCGGTAGACCAGGCCCGTGTACATCTGTACCGTCGTCGCTCCGGCCCGCAAAGCCTCCCAGGCGTCTTCACCTGAGAATATCCCCCCGCAGGCATTGATGGCCACATCGGACCCGATCTCCCGACGGACATCCCCCACCATTCGCACCATATCTGGGAAAATGGCACGGCCACTGAGCCCGCCTCTACCCATGGCCAGGCCAGCGTCCTCACTCGGTCTAGAGTTGGCCACGGTCAATGCATCCACCCCTGCGTCCACACATGCTCGCGCCAGAGACAGCGCATGCTCTATCGCGTCGTCTCCATCAGCCCCGGACGCGGGGTATGGCGGCAACTTCACCATCAGGGGCTTGCTCCGGCCATCACTCACGCGCCGAATCAGATCAGAGAGCGCGTCGGGCTCATGGAACACCCGTAGACCGGCCGTGTTGGGCGAGCTGATATTCACTTCGATCGCGTCTACCAGCGGCTCCAGGCGGCGGTGGCATGCCACAACCTCTTCGACGGTCGTGCCAGCAATCGACACTACGACTGGCGTGCCCGCCTTCGCGGGACCCGCCTCCTCCAGACGTCGCGCTGCCGCCTCCAGACCCTGACCGGGGAATCCGAGCGCATTCATGAGTGACTCGCGCTCCGGATAGCGGAGCAAACGAGGTTTCGGGTTCCCTGGGCGAGGCTGCTCCGTAACCGTGCCCCCGACCAGATATCCGAAGCCCCACCGCGACAGCGACCCAAGCGCCCGGCAATCCTTGTCGAAGCCGGCTGCGAGCCCCAACGGGCTCTTCAGACGCATGCCGCACCAGTCCACCTCGAGCCTCGGGTCGTTGACCTTCAGCAGGGGGGACAAGGCCCGCCACGGAGCGACAGGTCGCAGAAACGCGTCCGCAATTTTCTGAGCCGCCTCGGGAGGCAGCATGAATAGCATGGGTCTTAGAATGTGTCTGTACATGTATGATCCTGGTTCGCCACCGGATTATATCAGTCGCCAATGATAGAATTGTCGGCCGCGGTTGTTTGATTTTCTATGCCGACGCTAGCGTATAATGGGCAGACGGTCCATTAGAGGAGTACCTGGCAAGAGATGGATGTCGTCTTCGACAGGGGCAGCGCCGAGCAGCCCAAAGGTCACGCCCTCCTGTATTTCAGGAGCAACGCCGACGCCGCCGAGATATGGGTGACGTATGTAGTCATACTCCCTGTATCCGTCGACGTGAGCAAGTACGTCCCCCCGTTTCTGATCGACCAGGTCGCTCACATGGGACCAAAGGACCTGTCCGCCTTCGCTTTTCCACCTGCACCGGAAATGCTAGGCAGCTACGATGATCTGGAGAGCCTGGCTGCAGCACGAGACGACGATATCCTTTCTGCAGGTTCCATCAACCCCGCGGACGTCCCTGCGGCAATGATGGCCATCAGCGAAGCCGTCGAGTGGTATTCGGGTATATACGGAGAGATCGTCGGCCTAGTCACGGACGACGAGGAAATCGAGCTCGAAGCCGAAGAAGACGACGCAGATCTGGGTGTCAACGAGGTTCTATATGGGCTGATGAGCGGCGTGGACAAGTTAGGGGAGTTGGCCAAGCTCGTCGGTACGCTAAAATTTGTCTTCGAGGGCTCCGACGAATCTCAGATAAGAGAGGCCGAGGAGGAAATGCACCTCCTCGCCGGTCACCTGCCT
>CAUZNX010000310.1:0-3134 GCA_963580905.1 Dehalococcoidia bacterium
GCAGCCCTTTCGACATACTGCGTGACCTACTGGGCCGCTACAGGATAGACCCCGTCCCGGGGCTGCCTCCATTCCAGGGGGGCGCCATCGGGTACCTAGCCTACGAGTTGGCCCACCATCTGGAATCCCTGCCACGCGCTGCCGAGGATAGCCTCAACTTGCCCGAGCTGAACATCGCGTTCTATGACTGGGTCGTCGCCCACGACGGGATCACCGGCAAGACCTGGGCCATCGCCACGGGGCTTCCCGATGGCGACGAGGCCGGGGCGCGAGATAGGCTGAACTGGATTGAGGAGCGCCTGGGCCAACCGATTCCTGCGGCGTCCACATCCGAACCTGCGGTCGGTGCTTCGCGGGTTACGTCCAATTTCACGAAGGACGCCTACTTGCGAGCGGTCCGGACAGTGAAGGACTACATTGCGGCGGGAGACGTGTACCAGGTGAACATCTCGCAGCGATTCGAGGCCGGTATCACCGGCGATCCGTGGGAGCTTTATCGGCGGCTGCGCCACGTAAATCCTTCACCCTTCTCGGCGTACCTGGGCTTCCCCGAGGTTTCGGTATTGAGCGCGTCTCCGGAGGAGTTCTTGAAGCTGGAAGACGGGCTGCTGCGCACGCGCCCAATGAAGGGGACCCGTCCACGGGGCATTAGCGCTAGCGAGGACCGGAAGGTGGCTTCGGAGCTGCTGGCGAGCGAGAAAGATCGGGCCGAAAACGTCATGATCGTGGACCTGATGCGCAATGACCTGGGCAGGGTCTGTGTCCCGGGCAGTATTGCTGTGCCTGAGCTGTTCGCCATCGAGGAGTATCCGACCGTCTACCAGATGGTTTCGACGGTGACGGGGCAGACGCGGGTCGGCGTGGGGCCAGTGGAGGTCCTAGAGGCGTGTTTCCCGGGGGGCTCGGTGACGGGTGCACCGAAGATCAGGGCGATGGAGATCATCGACGAGATCGAGTCGGTCCAGCGCAGCGTCTACTGTGGCGCAATCGGCTACATCGGATTCGACGGGTCAATGCTGATGTCTGTCCCGATTCGGAACATTCTGGTGACCGGGGACAGGGCTTACATACAGGTTGGCGGGGGCATCGTGGCCGACTCGGACCCTGATGCGGAGTACAGGGAGTCCCTGGACAAGGCGGCGGGCTCTCTCATGGCGCTGGACGCGGAGATTCCCAAAGCCTGACCAGGCTAGCCGCGCACCCGTGTCACGAACGTGATACTGGCAACCCCAACCTTCCCTTTGATCTCCCAGCAGCCTCCGGTGGGGAAAAAGAGATTTGTCGGGTCATAGCCAAAAGAAGAGTAATCACCTGGCTGCTCCACAATCATTGGCTCGGCATCAGCGTCGAGACGGCGGCCGGATATGATAAGAGGTCTGCCAGCGGGTTTGACCCACATCACCTTCTTATTCTGGCCCTTTACCCATGGTAGTCCGTTACCCCTCCAAACCCAAATATCGCGATCTGCATTGACGCACCAGGGTCCTAGTCCAAAGGAATCCGCGCCGGCAGCATCGAGCGGTTGTTCACGAACGGTTTCAGACTCGGCGCAGGTCGTGGTTGAGGAAATTTCTTCCGTTGTCGTACCCCTGACAGGCACCGGCGCCCCACCATTAGCTCCACAGGCGGCGACCGCTACGACAAGGACAGCGAAGGAGCAAATCAGAATCAACGAAGACTTGGCAGTTTGAATTTTAAGCAAATTCATCTTCACCCTCGACGCCAATATCCCTATCTACTTCCGCACTAATTTCGCTCCCTAGAATTAAAATAGTTATAGCATATTTCCACATCCTAGTTCAACGAAATATCTACTGCTGTTTTCTTACTACAGCAACGTTCAAATATAACCCTGGATATCAGACTGCTTTGGGTTTGTTTCTACAATTCTGTAAGCGCCTGCCATTCACCGATAGGAGCACTTCGACCTGCCCGTAGACCAACGACATCGACCTCCGAGAGGCCCGACGCCGCACCCCGCCAATTGCCGGGGTGGTAGAATGGTGTGACGCACAAAAACGAATATCAGAGATCGGCAGCATGGCAAGAAACTACTGGATGGTGGTCCAGACTACCGAAGACTTCGAAACAAGCAGAGAGATGGGCTTCACGCTCCACGGCCTCAGGTTCAGCCAACGTCGGCGGGCCCAGAGGATGGAGCCACAAGACAGCCTCCTGTACTACGTGTCGGGAACGCGGAAGTGGTCGGCCATCGCGACCGTAACTTCCGCATACTTCGAGGATCGCACGCCGATCTGGCAGACAACTGGCAGCAATGAAGAGTACCCATACCGGGTCAAGCTGGAGCCTGCCCTGGTCCTTGATGAGAAGGACTACATCGACGCGCTGCTTTTAGCCCCGAGGCTTGAGTACCTGAAGCGCTGGGCGCCGGAGCGCTGGGCGGAAGCCTTCGTGGACACGCTGCACCTGCTGCCTCAGCGAGATTTTCGCCTGATCGAAGGCGAGATGAAACGGGTCCATCCGAAGTGGAAAAACAAGCGACGTAGCAGGCGCCAGCCGCAGATTGGGAACCGTGGTCGGCATCGTGATTTTCATGCGGATGTCGACGGCCCGACACTAATGTATGAGCCGCCCTCCCCAGTGGATACGGACGCTCCATTGGAACAGCAACCGCCAGCACCTGTTGAGGGTGCCGAAAAGCCACAAGAGTGGCGTGAAGAGCACCAAGGATCGGTTGCGGACGCACAGGTCGCGGAGCATGAGCCTCGTCTTGATGCTGAGGGAGATACCGCGATCTCTGATCAGGTGTCGAGCCCCGAAGCGGACATCGATGACATCGTCACGGAGCACGAGCCGATACTGAAGACCAATGAGGAGAGTCGCGCAATTGATCGTGACTCTCGGCCCGATGGCGACGAAGCCGTTCAGATTCCTGAGCAGACTTCGAATGCCGACGCAGAGGGCGACGGTACGGTCGCAGAGATGGACACCCAGGCGGACATGGTCTCGGATGACGGTCCGCCCATAGAGCAGGCATCGGAACCTCAGCCTGACGACGACACCCCGACCCTGGGTTATAAGTCCATGGCCGACCCAGACGCCGAAGGTGACATCTCAGAGTAAGACACTCTGATGCTTACTCGGCTACCGACTCCTCCTCAACGCGCGGCAGG
>CAUZNX010000311.1:0-3133 GCA_963580905.1 Dehalococcoidia bacterium
GTCGACCCAGCAGTGAACATTCCTTCGAGTCTTTCACGGTAGCGGATCGAAGAGTGACACAAAGTGTGATCCTACCGGCACGCAAAGGGAAGGCGACTCGCAAACGCGGGCATTGGAGAAACAAAGAGTAGTTCATCCCTTACCAGGCTACAGCTCTCAAGATTGCCGCGAGCTAATCGGGGACGAGATCGAGAAGGTGGTCACCTGGAACGGAGTCTCTGACTTGTCTTCCCTTGCCGGTAAACCGATACAAGTGCGATTTCTCATGAAGGACGCAGACTTGTTTTCGTTAGGGTTCATGAATCCGTGAGCGAAGACCAGGAGGTACTATGCTTAGACTCGGACTGATCGGCGTCGGACACGGCGGCACACTGCTCCAAGCCAACCTGCCGGAGCACGACGACCTTCAGATGAAGGTCACCGCGGCGTGTGACGTCGACGAGGGGCGGCTGTCAGTGGTCGCGGCGAAGTACGGTATCGCCAGAACCACCACCGACTACAAGGAACTCGTCCAGGGAGACGACATCGATGTCGTTGGCGTCTACTCGCCCGGGCCCATCCACGCCGGCCAGATTCTTGCTGCTCTGGACGCCGGAAAGCACGTAATGGTGACCAAGTCCATGGTCTACTCGAGGGAGGAGGCAGAGCAGGTCGTGGAAGCCGTTGACCGCACCGGTCTGGTTCTGCTGGTCACTCAGACCATGCGCGGCGATGCCAAACACCTGGAGTCGAAACGGCTGTGCGACGCTGGAGTCATCGGTGACCTGCTTATGGCTGAGGCCACCTATATCCACGATCTACGTCCCGTCTACGCCCAAACGCCGTGGCGGACACAGATGCCTCAAGACCTGCTCCTTGGTGGCGCGTGCCATCCGATTGACGCCTTGCGCTGGTTCATGGGCGACGTCGAGGAGGTGCACTGTTACGGCCTCCGCGGGGGCGTCGCCGCCGATTACCCGCAGGAGGACAACTTTGTGATTAACCTGCGCTTCAACAGTGGCAAGATCGGTAGGGTGGCGGCCCTTTGCGGGGTTGTCCACCCGCCCGACCTGCCCATGAACGGTCTCAACCTATATGGGACTAAAGGCAGTATCGTCAACAGCAGGATTCGTATCGATCCGGACGGAATATCCCCCTCGCGGGAGTACGAAATCACTTTCCCGAACACCCAGCGGGGCCACGGAACGGAAATGATCGTGATGATGGACCACATGATCGACTGCGTGGTCAACGGTGCACAGCCCTGGGTGGGCGCGCGCGAAGGCGCGCGAGTAGTGGCAACGGGGCTCGCGTGTTGGGAGTCTATTCGCACCGGCCAACCTGCCAGAGTCAAGAACGATTTCTGAGGATGGCTAGGATAGATATTTGAATGGGTGTAACGTGCCGGAACTGGGATGCTGTCCACCTTCGTGTCCACACAGAGACAAACGTCAAGGCTGCGGCCCAAGACTGGCAGTCAGGTAGGATTTGAGCTGGTTAGGCGGCGAGCAGTATTGATTGTTGTCAATCAGCAAAAGTTGGACGGATCGGGACCCGAGAGAATTACTGTTATGGAGAGCCAGCGCTGAGCTTCCTGACGGTCCGGTTGTAGCGTCTGCGCCTATCGATCGTCCGTAGCTGCACCTCCTTCCTGCGCTGGAGTATCTGCTCTCGCCTGCCGTTGAGCACGTCAGCCGGGGTGACATTGCTCAGGGCCATGTGATAGCGCGAGTAGTTGTAGTAGGTGACAAAGGCTGCTATGGCCGCCTCGAGATCGGATGGCAACTCGTAGGGGACCTGATTGACATCCCACTTGATGCTCTGGTGATAGCGCTCCAGCTTTCCATTGGTCTGAGGATGATAGGGTGCTGCCAGGATGTGCCTGATCCCCACCAGGTGAAGGTAGTCATTGAAGGCTCGCGATACATAGCCCGAGCCGTTGTCGCTCAGCAACCTGGTCCGGTCGGCCACTGGGACCTGGGTCATGCCTGTCTCGTCCACTGCCTCTTGGACCACCTCGATGAATGAGTCGGAGGTCATATCCCGCTGGAGCTTGTGGGCCAGGACGAAGCGTGAATAGTCATCCATCACCGTGACCATGTAGTAGTACCCCCACCCGATCACCTTGAAGTACGAGGCGTCGATGGCCCACATCTGGTGAGGACCGGTAGTCTTTCGGTGGTACTCCTTGCCGGCTTTGATCTGCATCTCGGCCGACTTGATCAAGCCTTCCTCACGCAGGATGCGGTAGACAGAGGACTCGGAGACGCTGAAGCCCCGGTTGTCGGTAATCCAGGCAGCCAGTTGACGGCAGCTCAGCTCAGGCAACTCTCGTGCAATAGCCAGGACAGATCGCTGCTCCTTCGGCGTGAGGCGGTTCCACGGCGTTGAACTACCTCCTAGCCGATCGTCCAACCGTAGCCGCTTGAGCCATCGATAGTAGGTGCTCTTCGGGACACCCAGCTCCCTGAGTACCTGACGTTTAGGCACGGGCGATGACGCCACCCTGGCGAGGATCGACGCCTTGTCTTCACCGCTCATGCGTTGGTACCGGCGCTGTCCTCCATCATCGGCATTGCCGTTTTTTTGAGACGGAAGGCCTCAAGGGACAGATCGGCGACCAGTTGTTTTAGCTCGCCGTTCTCCCGTTTGAGGGCGTGGATCTCCTGCCTGGTGGCATCGCGCACGCTGTAACGGGCAAGCCTCTCCTTGCCAGCCTCCATGAATTCTTTGGTCCAGGAGTAGTAGGAGTGAGGCTTGATCCCCCCTCGCCTGCACAGGTCGTTCACTGTGACCTCGCGACGAAAGTCTTCGAGGACTACGCGGATCTTCTCTTCGGAGGTGTACTTGCGCCGGGTCGCCGCCCTGACTCGTCGTACAAAGGAGCTGGTCTGCTCTGTCCGCTCCTCGGCGGCCTCTGGTTCGCCTACTGTTGATTGGGTTTCGCCTGCTCCTTTCTCGGGTAACTCTACCCTGTGTCCAGAAGCTCGAACCACCCTCCATCTCTCGGATTCTTCACCCTTCACAGGTGTCCCATTTTCGCTGACCATCTACAAAGTCTGTTCGAGAAAGTGCTGCGGATAGGAGTTGACCGGGGTGCTGGAAATTGAGCAACCTGATTCCAACCCACTCCCGCCTGGAGGGATATGGCTTG
>CAUZNX010000312.1:0-3133 GCA_963580905.1 Dehalococcoidia bacterium
GGATGCCGGGGATGGCCTGGGTCCGGACCCGTACGAATTGTTGCTGGCGTCTCTCGGCACCTGAACGGCTATGACGATCCTCCTGTACACGCGGAGGAAAGGTTGGCCGTTGAGGTCGGTGGAGGTGGAGAGCAGGCATCGTAGGGTTCACCGTCCGGATAGCGAGAATTTCGAGACCGACTCCAGGGCCTTTGTAGACGAGATCAAGGTGCGGATTCTGATTGAGGGCGACTTGGACGAGGAGCAGGTGGAGAGGGTCAGGTACATTGCTGGGCGTTGCCCTGTGACCAGGACCCTTGAGTCGAAGCCCACGATCCTTCACGAGGTGGAGGTCGTCGGGTGAGACGCGTTGGTAACGAGGGACACACGTTCTGTCTCCCGATACGGAAGAATATTAGGCCGGGTCATTTTCGATAGGAGAAGCAATGGACCTCAATGGCAAGCGGATACTGATCACGGGCGGCGCGACTGGCATTGGCCGCGCCACGGCGAAACGATGTGCAGCCGAGGGCGCCAAGGTGGTGGTGGCTGACATCAACCCGGCTGAGGGTGCCCGGTGCGTCGAAGGCATACGAAGTGCCGGTGGCGAGGCCTGGTACGTCAGGGTTGACGTGTCGACCGAGCCTGATGTGGAGGCGATGGCCGCTGATGCCGAGCGTCTAATGGGCGGAATCGACGGGCTGGTGTCTGCTGCCGGGATCGCACAGGACTCGCTGGTGCCGATCGACGAGTTGCCGACCGAGAACTGGGAGAGGACCATCGCGGTGAACCTGCGTGGCTCCTACCTGACCGCGAAGCACGTCGTTCCGGCCATCAGGAAAGCCGGCGGAGGCGTGATCGTGATGATCGCATCGGGTGCGGGTGTTTCCGAAGCATCCAGCATGGTGGCATATGGTGCGTCCAAGGGCGGAGTGAATGGCCTGGGCATGACCCTCGCCCGTCACCTGGAGCGCGATCAGATACGGGTGAACGTGGTTTGCCCCGGGAACGTCGATACGCCGCTGAAGGTCGACATCATTGAGCAGCAGGTCGACGTTATTGGTGAGGACGCAAATCGGGATGACCAACTTGCCGGGTTGGTTGATCCTGCCGGGATTGCGAGCATCATCACGTTCTTACTTTCGAGTGACGCTGAGATGTTGCGGGGAGCCGTATTTACGCGGTAGGCGCTTTCGGTTCGGGCCGGTGGGTGGATATTGGACCGCCCCACCGCTGGGCGGTAATTTGGACGCCTATTGCACCTAGCAGCAGCGCCGCGCCCATGATCTGGAATGTGATGGTGAAGTCGAGCCAGGCGATCAGCGCTCCTGCGAGAACCGGGCCGGCCACCTTCCCGACGTTTTTCATCGACCCGACCAGCCCCATGCCGACTCCCAGGTTGTCGCCCTTCACAGTGGCCGAGACCAGGGCCACTGTTGATGGGAAGACCAGGGCCTGGGCTACACCCATTAGGATCGCTGGAGCTAGCAGGGCTAGGCCAGAACCCACGACGCTGAGCAGTAGTAGCCCCGATCCCAGGACGACCATGCCTGAGACGACCATCGTAAGATAGCCCAGCCTGTCGCTGAGCCTGCCGCCCACGGGGTTGAGAGCGAGGTGGACCGCTTCCTGGACCGCGAGGAATGCGCCGGCCATCGCTACGTTGGCACCCAGGGAGAGGGCGAGTAGCGGCACGAAGGTCTTGACGGCGTATACGGCTACGAAGACACCTGCATCGAGACCACCAGCGAGCCAGACTGCAGGGGTTCGGCCTCCAGTCATCAGTGCCTGCCGAATTTGAGAGAGTACAGGGGCTCTACGTCGAGACGTTTTCGGTGCCGTCTCTGGTAGCAACAGGACTGGTATGAATGCAGCACTGCTGAGGATGCCGACCACTGTGAAGACCGCTACAGGGTCCATCGTGAGGAGCATCCATCCCGCCGCAGCCGGACCAACCACATAGCCAGCGTTGCGGGCTGTCGAGAACCAGCCCAGTCGCTCGGCACGTCGTTTCCCGGAAAGCTCTGCGACGTAGGCCAGGGTCACCGGGCCGTAGATTGCCGTGGCGAGTCCATGAATGATGCGAACGACGAAGAGCTGTTCGGGCGTGTTCACCAACGCGTAGACAAAAGGCATGCCCGCGAAGAATGCTGTTCCTGCGAGCAACCACACGCGGCGGCCCCATCGATCCGACAGGACGCCGACGAGGGGTTTTAGAACCATGCCGGTGAGGGTCGAGACCGACACGATGAACCCAAGCAAGATGTCGCCAGCGCCCAGGGCTGCGGCGTACAGGGGCAGCAGGGGCGACTTGCCCATTTGGTAGGCGGAACGGACGATGAAGTCCGCGCTGGTGATCAGGGCGAACCCGCGCGAACGGACATCGGGCGTCTCCGCCGCGTCCGCCACGGCCGCCGGTGGGTGTTGTATTCCTATACTCAGCGGGGCCTCCGTTGGGGTTAAACTCGCCGGTTGCCCGGCTCGCTGTCCCCGATAAGAAAACAAAATATATGGATGTTTGTGAGGGGCACCCTCACGCTCCCGCCAGAGGGGCCATGCCCCTCTGGTCCCCCCTGTTTCACAAGAATTTCGTTATTGTGAGGGCATATGTGATGCCCCGCGAGATGGGATGTTGGCTTCTGAAGGGCCCTCTCTTGCTGCTCGTTACGTCTTGATCTCGGGCAATTCTAATTCATGGACTACGTCGATGAAACGGGGGAGGTCGTTGTCGATGACCTCCTGGAGCGCTTCAAACTGTATGTCCAGCCGGGCGGACACGTCCGAGAACACGAGGCGGGACTGCTTCGTGGGCCGGTAGTCGGCCGAGGAGGGCACGAAACCCACCTCTCGGATCTTCTGCATGAGCTTTGCAGGCGAGCTGATCCGGTCGTGGCCCTCAATGGCACGCTGCTGAATCAGGTTGTCCTCGATGGCTCCTAGCTTTCCGCTAAGTGTCTCACCCGCGGCAGAGATAACGTCCTTGGCCGTATCGGACGCGGCCCGACCCACCCACTCGGTGACCTGCCCCTTGAGACTGAGGATGCGGTTGACGGCGTCTGCGGCCTCGGAGACCTTGTCACGCATCTGGATCAGTAGTTCAAACTGCTCCTCTAGATCTGCCTGGGTCGCCTGGGCTCGTGGGTTCTTGAGAATG
>CAUZNX010000313.1:0-3107 GCA_963580905.1 Dehalococcoidia bacterium
GCATTCGTAGCCGGCTACGTCTCGCATATACTCCTGGACGAGTCCTGGATCACTGGGGTATTTCGGCCCCACTTCGACCGACCAGACGACGACGCCTATTCGAAAGTGATGGACCGGGCCCTCCAACTTGAACTAGACCGCCTGGCAGAGCAGAGCGTCGAGCGTGCCTTGTCCGCAATTCGTGCGGCTACAATGCCTATCCGAACAGACCTGATCCCCGCAGACACACTAGAGGAATACCGGACCTTCGTCATAGGGCTCCTTGGCCAGGGTTTCAGTTGGGACCGCCTCCGATTCATGGCGAGGCGTATCGCTAGTGGGAGTGAGGACCACCCGGCCAATCAAATAGCCGAGGAATTCTTGAAAGCCATGCCGGAAAGTTTCGAAACATTGTTCGAGCGAGTCTCACGCGTTGAGCTGGCCGAGTTCAGAGAAATGGCGGTCGACCGCCTGGCCGTGGCGCTCAGGGAGTACCTGTCATGAGAATAGCCCGTGGTGTCGCAGAGGCCCGCAAGCTGCTGCGCCGTGATAGTGGCCCCGCTACCGCCGTCACCGGCGTGGGGTCGCAGATTCTGGCCGTCGAAAAGATACTGAACCAGGTCCGCGAGTCTGGCGACGACGCCCTGCGCGAACTGACGGCTCAGTTCGACGGACAGACCATCGATACCATCGAAGTGCCACGCGCCGCCTTCGACCAGGCCCGAGATGCTGTCCCGGCCGAGCTCATAGATGCTCTCGAATTGGCCGCCGATCGCATTCGGAAATATCATCGTGCAGTGCTGCCTAAAACGTGGATAGACCACGCCGAAGGCTATGGCGAGTTGGTGTTACCCGTGGATCGTGTCGGCGCCTACGTGCCGGGCGGCACCGCGACCCTGGTGTCCACCGCGCTGATGACCGCCATACCAGCTCGAATCGCCGGGGTTCGTGAGGTTGTCATGGCATCGCCCCCTGGCGAGGGTGGCTTACCGGCTCCCGCAGTCCTGGTCGCCGCCGACATCGCAGGCGTCGACCGCGTGTTTCGCGTGGGTGGTGCGCAGGCAATTGCCGCGATGGCCTACGGCACAAAGACCGTCCCTAGGGTCGACGTGGTATGCGGGCCGGGCTCGGTCTACGTTACCCTGGCGAAGCGGCTCCTATACGGTGACGTCGGCATCGACGGTCTGTTCGGCCCCACGGAGACACTCGTCATCGCCGACGGCCAGGCCAATCCGACCCTGTGTGCGGCAGACCTGCTTGCCCAGGCCGAGCACGACGTACTGGCCAGGCCAGTGCTGATCACCACGTCGTCGTCCCTAGCCGAAACTGTTGATCGTGAGGTTAAAATTCGTGTTCAGCGCCTGGACCGCGCCGCCATAGCGACGAGGGCCGTCGAGGAGCAGGGCTGCATCTGTGTCGTCGACAATCTGGACCAAGCATTCGCTCTCGGTAACGAATTCGCGCCCGAGCACATGTGCCTGATGCTGGAAGACCCATGGAGCTATGCTAGCAAAATCAAAAACGCGGGCGCCGTCTTCCTGGGAGATTTCTCGTACGAAGTCCTGGGTGACTACGTAGCCGGACCGAGCCACGTCATGCCGACGGGCGGCACAGCTAGATTCGGGTCCGGCCTCGGAGTGAGGGCATTCCTGAAGTTCACGCCGATAGTGGGCCTGGACGACGCGACCTCTGCCGAGGTGTCGAAGGCTGCCGCGATTATCGCCCGCGCAGAGGGTCTGACAGGCCACGCAGAGGCAGCCGAAATCCGCAAGGAGCTGGAGCGGGAATAACGTAAGGGAGACATTCAAATCATGGACATCAATTCTCTGGTCCAACCCCACCTGGCCAGAATAAAGACGTATACCCCGGTAGACCCGCCAGAGATTCTAGCGAAACGGGCAGGCATTCCCGAGGACCAGATCATCAAGCTCAATGGCAACGAAAACCCATACGGTCCGTCGCCAAAAGCAGTCGCAGCCATCGCCAATGCCCCGCACCACATCTACCCTGATCCCGCGCAGCGGAGCATCCGTTCCGCTCTCGCCGAATACACGGGCCTCGGGGTCGAGCACATCGTCGCTGGAGCCGGCAGCGACGAGCTCATCGACCTGCTCTTCCGCCTCTTCGTCTCAATAAGGGACACGGTAATCGACTCGGAACCTACGTTTGGCATGTACGACTTCGGCGCAAGATTGGCCGGAGCAAACATTGCCCTCGTCCCCCGAGACGATAAGTTCGACGTCGATATCGCCGGCGTCGTCTCCGCCGCGAGGGAACACGAAGCCAAGTTGGTGTTCATAGCCTCGCCCAACAACCCGACCGGAAACTTGACCTCTGAAAAAGACATCAGGGAGTTGCTATCTGCCGGCTTCATCGTCGTCGTCGATGAAGCTTACTACGAGTTCTGCGGCGTCACTATGGCCAGCCTCGTCCCTGAATTCGAAAATCTGGTGGTGCTGCGCACGATGAGCAAGTGGGCTGGACTGGCCGGCCTTCGAATTGGCTACGGCCTCATGAGCCCGACCCTCGTGCAGCGCATCATGGATATCAAATCGCCCTACAACGTAAACATAGCGGCAGAAGCAGCGTTGGTAGCGTCCCTCGACGACACCGAAGAGTTGCTGGGCCGCGTGCAAAAAATCGTCTCCGAACGCGACCGAGCAATGGAGCTTCTTGAAGCCACCCCCGGGGTCAGCCCATGGCCATCCAGCGGAAATTTCATTCTGTGTAACTTCGATTCCGGGAGAGCGGGGGAAATTTACGACGGGCTGGCCGCCAGAGGAATTTTCGTGAGACGGTTCTCCACAGAGCGCCTGAATGACACATTTAGGATCTCGATCGGCTCTCCGGTCCAGAACGACGCGCTGATCGGCGCGGTGCGGTCTCTGCTTCAGGGAGCTAGCTGATGGGCGCCAATGGCTCGACCCCAGACGTACTGATCATAGGGGCCGGGGCCTCGGGCGCCGCATTCGCATGGAGTCTTTCGCAAGCCGGCATTTCCACGGTGTGTCTTGAACAGGGGGGCTGGGTCAACCCGGATGAGTACCCAGCCGTCGACAGCGACTGGGAGCTATCTCGACTAGGGGCCATGAGCCCCGATCCCAACGTCCGGGCGCTGTCAGAGGACT
>CAUZNX010000314.1:0-3101 GCA_963580905.1 Dehalococcoidia bacterium
GCTACAGTCTCCACACAAGACGAGGAATAAGCATGCTGGTAACGGGCGTCGACATCATTGAGATCGATCGCGTGCGGGGCGTGGCGGAGCGCTACGGCCAGCGGTTCTTTGACAGAATCTACACCCCAGGAGAGCAGGCATACTGCCGGGGACGCGCGCCCCAACTCGCCAGTCGCTTCGCGGCCAAGGAGGCCGTCATGAAGGTCCTTGGCACCGGCGCTCGCGGGGTCAGTTGGCGTCACATAGAAGTGACACGGCGCAGGGGTCAGGCCCCGGCGATCACACTTCATGGCACGGCTCTGGCCCGAGCGGAAAAGATCGGCCTCGGCGACATCGCCCTTTCGCTCTCCCATTCCAGGGAGTACGCCGTGGCGTCCGTTGTCGGAGACAGCAAACACGGCAACCTCGTTCCACACTGGACATAACCACCGGAGGGCCAAATGCGCATCGGCATATTCATCGGCGTCGTTGGCTCCGCACCCACCCTTGAGGGACAGGTGCAACAGGTCGTCGAAGCCGAGACCGACGGTTTCGATAGCTACTGGACCCCTCAGGTAGCGGGCACCGACGCCCTCACCCTTCTGGCACTAGCGGGAGCCCGAACGAGCCGTATCGAAGTGGGCACCGCAGTCGTGCCCATATTCCAGCGGCACCCCACGGCCCTTACGCAGCAAGCCCTCACTACGCAGGCAGCTACAGCCGGACGCCTCGCCCTCGGAATCGGTCTTTCCCACAAGCCAGCCGTCGAGGACCGAATGGGCCTCACATTTGACCGCCCGGCGCTACGCATGTTGGAGTACCTTACGGTGCTGCGTGAGTTAGTGCAGGAGGGGCGGACCCGATTCTCTGGCGAGACTCTGAGCGTGTCCGCGACCGTGCAGGTCCCGAGCGGGTCGCCGTTCCCTATCCTCATCGCGGCCCTCGGTCCCCGGATGCTGAAGATAGCAGGTGAACTGTCGGAGGGCACCGTCACATGGATGGTCGGATCAAAGACGCTCCGCGACCACATCACTCCTAGAATATCCGCCGCAGCCAGCGCCTCAGGCAGACCCGAACCTCGAATCTGCGCCGGTGTCCCTATTTGTGTCACCGACGACCCGGCAGGCGCCCGTAGCCGCGCTGCGGAGCTGTTCGTGCGCTATGGCTCGCTCCCCAGCTACCGAAAGATGCTCGATATGGAGGGGGCGACCAATCCCGCCGATATCGCCGTTGTCGGCGACGAGGCCAGCGTCGAGCGACAGCTACGAGAATACGCGGAAGGCGGCGCGACCGATCTACTGGCCGTCATATTCCCCGATGGCCCCAACGAGGACGCCTCCAATGCCCGGACGAGGGCCCTCCTCAAGAAGCTCGTAGGTACCCTGTGAACACTCCCTCGACTGCAACCCTGGCACGTAGGGGCGTACAACTGTACGCCCTCTTCAGACGCCCATGAAGATCGTCACCTCTGAGCAGATGCGGCTGATCGAACAGCGGTCCGAGGAGGCAGGAGTCTCCACCGACGAACTCATGGAGAACGCGGGCCTCGCCGTCGCAAGGAGCGTGCGGCGCGAGCTGGGCTCCCTGGTCGGGGCCCATGTAATGGTCCTAGTCGGACGCGGCAATAACGGCGGCGACGGCCTGGTCGTGGCGCGACGCCTGCGCTCGTGGGGCTGCAGTGTCTCTGTGTTCCTCACTGGCCCACGATCGGAAGACGACCCAAATCTGACCGCCGTGACCGCGCGAGACGTCCCCGTCTACACCATTGGTGGCGACCAAGATCTGGCCAAGCTGAGTGAGCTACTTGCGGGGACGGACATCGTGGTGGACGCGGTGCTCGTTACCGGTCGTTCACGGCCCATCGAGGGCGTCCTGCGAGAGGCCCTCGCGCTGGTTCGCGAGGCGTCTGAACGCCGCGACGGGCCTGGCATCATTGCCGTTGATCTACCATCAGGCGTCGACGGCGACACTGGAGCAGCGGACGACTCGACCGTGGCCGCCGATCTCACCATCACACTGGGAAGGCCGAAGGCCGGGCTGTACCGATTCCCTGGATCCACACTGGCAGGGGAGGTCGAGATCGCCGACATTGGCCTGCCAGACGATCTGGATGGCGATGTTCCCGTGGAGCTCATGACCCGCAGCTGGGCATCCGAACACCTGCCAGAACGCTCACCGTCCGCCCATAAGGGCACATTCGGGAAGACTATGGTGGTGGCCGGGTCCAGCAATTACCTCGGCGCTGCACATCTTGCGACGGCGGCGGCGGGCCGGGCCGGGGCCGGGCTCGTAACGCTCGCGATACCCCGAAGCCTCGTGATCAACGTAGCGGCCAGGGCCCCAGAGCCCACGTACATACCCCTTCCAGAGTCTGCGCCTGGCATCATCGAAGCGGGCTCGTCCGACCTCGTCTTGGACGGCCTGAACGGGTACAGCTCGCTCTTGGTCGGATGTGGACTGGGTGAGGCTCCCGAGACCGCCGATCTAGTGCAACGGCTATTACTCTCCGGGGCGGAGCTGCCTCCGACCGTCATAGACGCGGACGGGCTGAACCTACTCCCGAAGGTAGCGGGGCAAGAATGGTGGAAGGGATTATCGCGGCCCACGATCCTGACGCCACATTCTGGAGAGATGGCCCGGCTGACGGGGCTATCTATCGAGGAAATCGAAGGCGAACGGGTAGCAGTCGCGACAGAATCGGCGGTGAAGTGGAACTCGGTGGTCGTACTGAAGGGCGCGTTCACCGTGGTGGCCACGCCCGACGGTCGCGCCACGATTGCGCCGTTCGCAAACCCTGCGATGGCGTCCGCTGGCACCGGTGATGTTCTTGCCGGGACTATAGCCGGGTTCCTGGCACAGGGCCTCTCGCCGGAGACAGCCGCCATACTGGGCGTGTTCGTCCACGGCAGGGCTGGCGAAGCCATCAGACGCCGCATGGGTGACTCGGGCCTCCTGGCCAGCGATCTCCTACGCGCCATCCCTCGGACGGTCAGACGACTACGGGGTTTACAGCGTGTTGAGGGATAGCAGACACTACGGAACATCTCAGCGAGCATGAATTAGGAGGCGCGAAATGGCGAGATGTCCAAACTGCAATGGTGTCGGAGAAATACAGGTGCGTA
>CAUZNX010000315.1:0-3101 GCA_963580905.1 Dehalococcoidia bacterium
AGGCAGCCAGAGCGGGGACAATCCACGATCGCGGAAGCCGGTGGGATGGGTACCAGAAGGCTAGCACCAGCCAGAGAACGAAGGCGATCTCGACGAGAGAGCGGATGTAAAGGGCCTTGCCCACAATGAAAGGGAAAAAGGTCGGTGGAAGGGGCGCTGCCATCACAATGAGCGGCGCAACGAAGACAATTACCACTGCCGCTCTGACAGCCGTGGCCAGTCCGTTTTCCATACTAGAGGGGGAAGAATCAGGCATGTTTGCTCGCGGAAGTTTTGTTTGCGTTGACCAATTCACGTACGATTCTATGTGAGTGTGGTGCCTCGGTCAATTTAAGGCACCGGGCCGCGGTCCCGGCATTGGACGTGACCCCACGCGCTCCAACGCATGTCAGTCGGCCAGCGCCATGGATGCTAGCGTCTGCCTCAACCCGTCCTCAAGGATCGTGTGCGGCACCCAATCCAGCTCTCGCCGGGCCCTGGAAACGTCGAGTACGACGTGCTCTACATCACCGGGTCGGGGGTCGCCATATTCGGGGAGAAGCGGGTAACCGGTCTCTGCGGCCATTAGTTGAAAAAGCTCGTTTACCGATGTCCCGACGCCGGACCCGATGTTCACGGTCACCGGCTCCTGCCCCTCTAAGGCGATCCGATGTGCCCGCGCCACATCGCCGACGTACACATAGTCCCGGGTCTGCTTGCCGTCGCCAAAGATTACCAGGCTTTCCTGCCTGATCATTCGGCCTCCGAAGATCGCCACCACACCCGCTTCGCCTTCTGGGTCCTGACGCGGACCATAGACGTTGGCGAGCCTCAGCACCTTCAGAGGGATCGTGGCAGGCAGAATTAATCGGAGGTACTGCTCCAAAGTCCATTTGCTGAGCCCGTATGGGCTGGCGGGTCGAATTGGGTGATCCTCGTCGCATGGCAGGTAGTCTGGTGCGCCATACAGCGCTCCGCCGGTGTTGATGTACAGAAAGCGAGGACATGTCGATTCGGCTGCGGCCCGGGCGACGTTGATCCCACCCACGATATTCGTTACAGCGTCCTGCCATGGATTCGCCACGGATCCAGGGACCGATATCTGGGCTGCGAGGTGGCTGACGGCATCGGGGCGGAACGCCAGCATCACTTCACGCAACTTGGGGTCACCAACGTCCATCCTCTCCAGGCGCACGCCCTTCGGCAGGTTAGACTCTTTGCCTGTGGATAGGTCGTCTACGACCAGTACCTCGTGGCCGTCAGCCAACAACGTGTCCACAATATGGGATCCGATGAATCCCGCGCCGCCCGTCACCAATACCTTCAATATCAAAGCCCCTGTTGTTGCCCGTCTGTATTCAAACGACAATGGAGGTCGCGATCAGTATAGTCTGGAACAAAGCATCGCACCAACAAAATGCAAGGCAACCCAACCAGTCCGGTTGAACGCGGTTCTCCGATTATCTATCATGATTGAAGCTATCCAGGTGGTGGGCATGAACGGCGAAACAGGATTGATTGAAGAGCTAGAAGCGGCAGTCGGCGCTGACTATGTAGTATCGCGGTCGGAAGACCTCGTGGTCTACGAGTACGACGGCTCGGTCGACAAAGCCATGCCTGCCGCGGTCGTACTGCCGTCATCGACCTATGAGGTCTCCGCGGTTGTGGCTATCGCGGCGCGCCATGGCGTCCCCGTCGTTGCGCGGGGTGCCGGCACGGGCCTAAGTGGCGGCGCGGTAGCTGAGAAGGGTGGCATCGTGCTTGCAGTCACTCGCATGAACAGCATTCTCGAGATTGACACGGCCAACTCCCTGGCGGTGGTTGAACCCGGCGTCATCAATCTGGATATCTCTCACGCGGCAGCGGTGCATGGCCTCTACTTCGCGCCGGACCCATCGAGCCAACGGGCCTGCACGATAGGGGGCAACGTGGCGGAAAACTCCGGCGGCCCCCACTGCCTCGCATACGGTGTCACCACGAACCACGTGCTCGGCGTGGAGGCAGTCCTCGCGGACGGGTCTGTGCACTGGCTTGGCGACCGCACCAGGGAGACGGTGGGGTATGACCTGCGAGGCACCATCATCGGATCCGAAGGAACCCTGGCTATAGTGACCAAGATCGTCGTGCGGCTCTTAAAAGAGCCCGAAGCGGTCAGGACGCTGCTGGCGGTCTATTCCACAATCGAGGACGCCAGTTCGGCGGTATCAGGCATCATAGCGGCCGGCATCGTACCAGCCGCCCTAGAGATGATGGATTCACTGTGTATCGAGGCAGCCGAGGAGTCGGTGCACGCAGGATACCCCAAGGGCGCCGGAGCAGTTTTGCTCGTAGAGGTTGACGGCCTTGCGGAGGCGGTCGAGGAGGAGGCAGCCGAAATCGAAAGCGTCTGCCAGTCCTTCAATCCGATGGAGATTCGAACAGCAGCGGACCCGGAGGAAAGGGCTAGGCTGTGGGCTGCCCGCAAGGGTGTCCTGGGCGCCCTCGGCAGGCTGGCTCCGAACTACTACCTCGTGGACGGGACCATACCCCGGACCCGACTGTTGGAAGTGCTAAGCGCCATTGAGGAGATTAGCCAGAGCGTCGATCTCCCCATAGCAAATCTGCTGCACGCAGGCGACGGCAACCTTCACCCTGCGGTGCTATTCGATGAACGCGATCCGGATGAACTGCGCCGAGCGCTGCACGCGGGGGGCGAGATACTAAAGCTCTGCGTAGCATCGGGAGGGGTACTCTCGGGTGAACACGGAATCGGGCTTGAAAAACAAGAGTACATGCCGTTGATGTTCTCCGACGCCGACATGCATGCTATGGCTGGCCTCGCAGACGCTTTCGAGAGCGGCGGCAGGTTCAACCCTGGCAAAATATTCCCTACGGGTCACAAGCACGAACCCGGCTCTCAGGCTGGTTCGGTGTCCCGCCTAGGTGCGAGGGCGTACCTCTAGTGAACAGCCAAACAGTACGGGCGACTCCCCCCAGATCCCGATGACCACCCAAAGACTCAATCCATTCGCTGACGCCGAAGCCCGGGTGGTGTCAGGCGATGAGACCGCCGCCTATCAGATTGATGGCATCCGTCCGTCCCTCGTGGCCTACCCTTCTAGCACGGAACAGCTGTCCGAGGT
>CAUZNX010000316.1:0-3097 GCA_963580905.1 Dehalococcoidia bacterium
GGCGTACCAGGCGTTGTTCATGGGGCGGCTGGAGCCTGACGCGGAGATGTACGGAGAGTACCATGCGCTGATCGTCACGCATGCGAAGGAGGCATGCCGGAAGAAGGCTCCGCTGTGTAGTGGCTGTGTGCTGCTGGAGGTGTGCCCGACGGGTCGCAAAGGGGATTTGGCGTAGGGGCGGATTTCGTAACGGGAGCCGTAACGGTGTTGGGACGCTGCCCTTCTAGGATGGATTGTGGTTAGGGTGTCATTGATGGTTGTCGGCGGAAGCGCAAGGCGATTGCGGCTGACATTAGGATGGTGAGGGCGATTAGGCCCCACTGGGTTAGGGTTGGTATGAGTGCGGCAGGCGAGACGGTGGTGGTTGCCGATGTGGTGTCGTGGTCGGCCCCGGCTCCGGTCACGCTAGCGCTGTTGGTGAGCATGCCCGTCGTCGTGGAGTCTACGGAGACGGCGATAGTTGACGTTTCCGAGGTGTTTGGGGCCAGGGAACCGATGTTGCAGGTGATTATGCCGCCGGACTCGTTGCAGCCTGTCGAGGCGGAGTTGAATGTCACACCTGGGGCAATGTGTCGGTGAGGACGGCGCTCGTGGAGGTCTCGGTGCCGTTGTTGGCGACGACAATCGTGTAGGTCAACGTGCTGCCTGCGACCACCGGGTCAGGGCTGTCGGACTTCGTGACCGAGAGCTCAGCACCTGCCACGCTTGTCGGCGTGGGGGATGGGGTCGCGGTCGGTGTGGGCGAGGGCGTTGAGGTGGGGGTACTGGTGGAATTAGTGGTGGTTGCCACGCTGAATACGGCTACCGCGTCGTCGATTTGGCCCGTGGCATAGAGGTGTTTGCCATCTGGACTAGCGGCCAGAGAACTGGCGCCGTCAAGTCCGTCAACACCAGCCACGCCGTCCTGGTGCGCCTCCACGAAAGTGAGAGCACCCGTCGTCGAGTTTCGGCTAAATACCGCCACCGCATCATCACCGATACTCGCGGTATATACGTGTTTTCCGTCGGGGCTCACAGCCACTGACGCCGCTGCGAACAGTCCATCGACGCCTCCCACTCCGTCCTTTTGAACCTCCATGAAGGTCAGGGCGCCAGTAGTCGAACTGCGGCTGAACACGGCCACGGCATCGTCACCGTGGCTTGTGGTGTAGACGTGCTTGCCGTCGGGGTATTGGGGAGATTCACCCTCACCTCAGTCCTCTCCCTCAGGGAGAGGAGGCGGGACGTAGCTTAGGCCGGGGTATCTAGCAGGATGATGCTGGTGCTTTTGATAATTACGTGGAGTCGCTGGCCAGACTGGATGTGGAGGGTTTGCAGTACGTTCGGGGTGATTTCCACTGTTAGCGTTGTGCCTATGTCCACGGATACGAAGACGCGAGACCCGGAGACCTGGATGTCTTGTACCGTGGCCTCAAGGATGTTTTGAGCGCTGATGTTGGAGGGCGGCTCGAGGGCTAGCAGGATGTCGTTGGCCCTGAGCGAGAAGGTGACGGTTGTGCCGAGTTGGTGGCCGGATGCTGGGGCTGTGAGCCTCGTCGGGCCGACCTGGAGGATGGTGGCGCTGTCATCGTCATCTGGCGTGGCGATTTCGGCCTCGATCATGTTTTCGAGGGTCGCGTAGTCGGCTAGAGCGGTGACGTTTGGGTGGGTCAGCACGTGGGACGGCCTGTCTTGGGCTACTACTGCGCCGTTGTTAAGGACGAGGACGTTGTGGGCCAGGGCCATGACCTCGGACATTGAGTGAGAGACGTAGACGATCGGTATTTGGAGGTCTTTCCAGATTCGAGAGAGGTATCGGATGATGGGGCCCTTGAAGGCGGCGTCGAGTGAGGCCAGGGGTTCGTCGAGCAGGAGTAGTCGTGGCGATGTGGCGAGGGCTCTGGCGAGGGCCACACGTTGGGTCTCGCCGCCTGACAGGCTGTCCACGTCGCGCCCCAGCAGTGCTGAGAGCTGGAACAGTGAAATCAGCTGGTCCAGTTCGACGGTCCGTCGTTCCGTGTGGGTTAGTCGATAGCCGTAGTTGACGTTGTCCTCGACGCTCATGTGTGGGAAGAGGGCTGAGTCCTGGAATACGTAGCCGAAACGCCGTTTTTCGGGGTTCACGTTCTTGCGTGGTGACGACGAGTAGAGGGTCTCGCCGAAGGCTGCTATATGGCCACTGTCGGGGGCGGTGAGGCCTGCGATGCTATCGAGCAGCGTGGATTTGCCGCTGCCGGAGGGGCCGAAGACGGCCGTGATCCCTTGACCGAAGGTCGCTTCGCACGAGAGGGTGAATTCTCCGTAGCTTTTGGTGATGTTGAGATCGAGCGTGTGGTCGGTCATCGTCTGTACCGGCCCTTTCGATTGGTTCTTGAGAGGAGCCAGTTGTGAACGAGTAAGGTAGCCAGGGCGAGGCCGATGGATACCGCGACGAGCTTGATGGCTGTGGCGTCGTCGCGGATCTGGACGTTGGAGTAGATGGCGAGGGCGAGGGTTTGGGTACGCCCAGGGATGTTGCCAGCTACGGTGATGGTCGCGCCGAACTCGCTGAGGGCACGGACGAAGCCTAGTAGGACGCCCGCCAGGATGCCCCGGTATGCGAGGGGGATGGTGATGGTGAATATGGTGCGCCATGGGCCTGCGCCCAGGCTTCGGGCCGACATTTCAAGGCGCTCGTCGACCTCGGACATCGCTGTCATCATGGACCTTGCGATGAGCGGGAACGATACCACGGCTGAGGCCAGGACCGCCGCGAACCATGTGAATACTATTTGCGTGCCTAACAGGCTCTCTGTGATTTTGCCGATCGGTCCGTCGCGGCCAAGGGCTAGCAACAGGAAGAAGCCCACGACGACGGGTGGCACGGCCAGAGGGAGCGACACCAGGGCGTCGATGATCGTTGCGCCGCGCACTCGCTTTTTTGTGACGAGCCAGCTTACCGCGAGGGCCAGCGGCAAGTTGATCGCGGTGGCTACCGTTGCGATCTTGAGGGTTAGTAATATTAGGGACAGGTCCACGTTGGCCTCATGATTTAGGAGGGTGCTCCCCTCCCCCAAGAAAAAAGAATGGAATTTTTTGTATTTCTGAGGGACACCCTCAGGCTCCCGGCAGAGGGGCC
>CAUZNX010000317.1:0-3091 GCA_963580905.1 Dehalococcoidia bacterium
CGAAGACTCCCGGAACGTTGGTTTCCATGTGGTCGTCGACCGTGATGAAGCCCCGTTCGGTGCTCACCCCGGCACTCTCTAGTCCGATGCCGTCTATGTTGCCCTGGGTGCCAACCGCGACGAGGACTTTTTCACATTCGATCTCGGTGGTGTCAGATTCGCTCTTAACCGTGACTCTGGCCACGCCGTCATTAATTTCGATGCTCTCAACGCTGGCCCCGGTTATCGACTTGATGCCCTGTCGCCTGAAGGAGCGCTCCAGGTGCTGGCTTATCTCAGCGTCCTCGGTGGGCACTAGTCTTGGCATAAGCTCGACGAGCGTTACCTGAGCACCATAGGACCGCCAGACGTACGCGAATTCGGCCCCGAGGGCTCCGGCGCCAACGATTACGACCCTGGGAGGCACTTCACGGGTTTCAAGGGCCTCTTGGCTCCCAATCACAACCTTGCCGTCGATGGGCAATGTCGGGATAGCGCGTGGCCGTGCGCCCGTGGCGATTATGATCTTGTCGGCGGTGAGCGTTCGGTCCGTGCCTTGTATCTCGATCGTACCTGGGTCGAGGAGGACTCCGTTGCCGTTTACGACCTCGACGCCGTTCTTGTTAAGCAAGAAGCTCACCCCGGTGGTGAGCTTCTTGACCACTTGTCTGCTACGGTCGACCGCCTTGGAGAAGTCGAACTTGACGTTTTCGGCGGTTATGCCGAAGTCCTCGGCGTGATTGAACAGCCCTACGACCTCTGCATTCCTGATGAGGGCCTTGCTGGGGATGCATCCCCAGTTCAGGCAGACGCCTCCGATATCCGACCGCTCAACGATCGCAGTCTTCATTCCTAACTGTGCGGCACGGATCGCTGCGACATATCCTCCTGGGCCAGAGCCCAGTACAACCAGGTCGAAGTCTGCCAAAAGACACCTCGTTCTATCTGATTCGAAGAATCATTATTCTACACCAAACCTCACGACGGCTGTAAGAGAGTCAACAGACCCGTGACTAGATTGAACGACATGTTCCGCCCTGATATGATGACCCGGCAGCCAATCCTACCGGGAACGGTGAGCACTCTGTCCACGATGGGCCCTCGAATCTCGATTCAGCCCTGCCCGTGGTGTCGGGTCTCACACAATACCTTCCCGATGGATTCGGGAGGGTTTTTTGTATTCAGGCGACCTGGTAATGGAGGGCGGGTGCGTTACGGATGCGCCATATCGCAATCCCTGCAGGGTGGAACACACATGGACCGGTTGCTGACTGCGGTCGCGGTCGTGACGAGCAGAGCTATCACAAGCGGGGTCCGGAAAGCGGCGGGACTGCAGGGGCTCCCAACCGTATCGGACCTGACGGAGGCGCAACATGGGTAGCCCACGCAGGCGCTCAAGGATCGGTTTCATCGGTGCGGGTGTCGTGGGGAAATCCATCGCCATTGCACTCTCCCGCCAGGGATACCCGGTGGTGGCAGTGGCCAGTCGCAGCTACTCTTCTGCCCAGGAGCTTGCACACATTATCGACGGTGTCGTGGCGTATCAGACCCCGGAAGAGGCCGCGAGGGCATCCGACGTTGTGTTCATAACGAGCCCAGACGATGCCATTGGCGAGGTCGCTTCAACGGTACCTTGGACGAACACCCAGGCAGTAGCCCATTGCTCCGGGGCGTCCTCTGTAGATGTGCTGGACCCAGCAAGTGTGCTCGGGGCCTCTGTAGGCACGTTCCATCCGATGAATGCGTTTTCCTCTGTTGAGAATGGGGTGCGCAGCCTGCCGGGGACCACGTTTGGCATCGAAGGCGACGATGAGATGAAGGGCTATCTCCGGCAAATGGCTCTCGACATCGGCGGACGCCCGATCTTTCTGCGACCGGAGGACAAGGTGCTCTACCACCTGTCCGGAGTCATGATGGGTGGCCTGTTATCGGCGGAGGCTGCGGTGGCGTCGCAGCTATGGGAACAGCTTGGCATGACCCGGGACGATGGGGTCAAGGCGCTGGCGCCCATGATACGGCAGGTTGCGTCTAATCTGGAGACATCAGGTGTTCCAGGTGCGCTGGCAGGCCCGTACGTGCGAGGTGACCTGGGCACCATCCGCAAGCACCTTCAGACGCTTCGTGCCAGGGCCCCGGACGTGCTGCCACTGTACTGCCACATGGCGTTGGCAGGACTCCCATTCGCGCTTGAAAAGGGGGCACTGGACCTAGAAAAGGCGAAGGAGATCCGAGACCTCGTCGATGAGTACAGGGGGCTGAGCGAAAGCGGCCCGACCGGGGAACATCACTGGGCGTAGGCGAGCACAGGCCCTCACTCGAGGACGGCAGAGGAGGTACCAGCGTGCGGACAACCACCGTGGACATAACGGAGATGAAGCGTCGAGGCGAGAAGATCGCGATGCTAACTTGCTACGACTACCCGACCTCCGTCTGGGAAGATGAGGCAGGGGTCGACATCGTGTTTGTTGGGGACAGCGTTGGTACGAACGTGCTCGGATACGAGAGTGAGAAAGAGGTCACTCTCGACGACATGATTCACCATCTGAAGGCTGTCCGTCGTGGCGTCCAGCGGGCTTACCTGCTCGTCGATCTACCCTACCTCACATATGAGTCACCGGAGGACGCCGTCCGGAACGCCCGCAGTCTGATCTCGCATGGTGCTGACGGTGTGAAGCTGGAGGGCTTCAGGCCCGATATCGTCAGCCACCTGGTGCAGGATGGAATTCAGGTGTGCGCCCATCTAGGACTGAACCCGCAGATTCACGAGACAAAGGGGCTTCGGGCGAAGACAGCCCGGGCTGCAGAGAGTCTGATCTCAGAGTCGGTGGCTTTGCAGGATGCGGGAGCCTGGCTAATGGTATACGAGTTGATACCGGAGGAGGTCGCAAGGGAGGCCACTCGCCGACTCTCGATACCCACGATAGGGATAGGCGCGGGACGACACACGGATGGCCAGGTCCTGATCGTCTCCGACATGCTCGGGATCAACGATTTCGACCTCAGGCACGTCCGCAAGTACGACAATCTCCACGATAGGGCGACGCAGGCGATTCGGCGACACGTCGCCGAGGTGAGGTCCTCCGAGTTCCCATCCATCGAGAATGTCCGGCAT
>CAUZNX010000318.1:0-3088 GCA_963580905.1 Dehalococcoidia bacterium
GATAGTCCCCCTGGCCAGGACGGTCGAGATCGCACGCGCCAACGGCGTGCCAGCGATCGCCGACGCTTGTTCCCAGATCTACCCTCTCGAGTACATGCAAGAGAACGCGCAGTCAGCGGACCTGGTCGTATTTGGAGCCAAGTACATGGGCGCTCCCCACTCTTCAGGCTTTGTATGCGGCAACAGAGAGCTAATCGAAGCCGTCGCGGCCCAATCCTTCGTGGCCTTTCACTACGACGGGAGCCATGCGGTCGGCCGTGCAATGAAGGTGGACAGGCAGGAGATCGTGGGTGTGGTGACGGCCGTCGACGACTGGTTCACGATGAACCACGAAGACCGGATTCTGGCCTACGATCAGCGCTTCGACAACATCGTGAAGCGTGTCGAAGGTATCCCCGGAGTGCGGACCGAACGAGTCGAGATTCCCCATTACGTCCCATACATGCTCCACATCATCGTCGACAAAAACATAACGAGCTTCACGGCGGAAGATATCAGAGTCAAGATGGACGCGGGGAATCCCCGAATCTGGGTCGGCACGAAAGGCGATGAAACGATAACGGTGGTGGTCAATACATTGAACGAGGGCGAAGATATCGTCCTGGCAGAGAGGCTAGCCGAAGCACTGTCCGCCGGATAGCGCTCTTCCTCATTCCTTCTTGACGAAGCCAAAACACAACAACCACAGGAGCAATACCCTTGGAGAAACGAACGCTAGGCAAGACCGACATGAACGTCACCAGACTAGGACTCGGACTCGCCGAAATCCCTCGCCACGACGACTCCCAAAGCGACGTCGAAGCAGCCGGTCGAGTCCTAAACGCAGCCCTAGACGGCGGCATCAATTTCCTAGACACATCCGCCTGCTACGGCGAAACCGAAGAAATGATGGGCAAAACCGTCGCCCACCGCCGCGACGAATACTTCCTGGCAACCAAGTGCGGCCATGTCACCGGCGTCGCAACCGGTAAGCCCTGGAGCGTCGAAACCATCGAACAGAGCATCGACCGCAGCCTCAAAAGGCTTCAAACAGACCACGTAGACCTGGTCCAGCTCCACTCCTGCCCGTTGGAGGTTCTCGAACAGGGCGACGTGATCGAGGCGCTCCAGAGAGCACGCGACGCCGGCAAGACCCGGTACATCGGCCACAGCGGCGACAACAAGGCCGCCCGGTGGGCAGTAGAATCCGGCCACTTCGACACCCTTCAAACTAGCTACAACCTGGTCGAACAGCACGGACATACGAAGAAGCTCCTATCTCTCGCCCACGAAAAGGGCATGGGCACCATCATCAAGCGGCCCGTCGCCAATGGAGTCTGGGGCAAGGCAACCAGCCCGTACGCCTACGGTGACGAATACCACCGGCGATCCGAGATCATGCGCGAGCTTGGACCCCTCGACGGCGAGCCCGAAGATCCCTACATTCTCACCATGGGATTCACGCTGGCCCACCCCAACGTAGACGTTGCAATAGTCGGCAGCCACAACCCCGCACACGTCCAGTCAAACATCGAAATCGTCGAAAACCAGCTGCCCATCGAAGGCAGTGTCGTCCAGGAGCTCTACCGACGTTTCGAGCAGCTAGAGGACAACTGGAGTCAGCTAACCTAGAAACTCTTTCTGGAGGGGGAGTCCACAGGGGAACCCCTCTGGCAAGGGGCATGGGCGATGTGCCCCACAACAAAAGCAACCTGAGGCTGGATGGGCGGAAAAAGACACACTCTTTATCCAGTCACAATCCGGCACACGTCCGGTCCGACATCGAAATCTCCGGTAGCGGGGGTCCAGAGAGCCCCCCCAGGCAATGGGCATAGGGGATGTGCCCCCACATCAAAAACAACCTGAGTGCGGGCAGGCGGGAAAAGACACCCTCAGGTTGCGCCCACAACCCGACACACGTCCAGTCCAACATCGAGATCGCCGAAAAGGGGAGCCCAGAGGGGAACCCCCCCTCTGGCAAGGGGCGTGGGGGATGCGCCCCAACAACAAAAAAAACCTGGTCCAATAATTCCAATCACCGAATACTCGGACGTAACCACCATGCTAGTCCCCGGAATAGAAATCACAGAGATACCCGTCACCGACCACATGACCTGGGCCTTCGCGACATTTCGCGACGACCAGGGCATCACGGCCACGATCGAGCTAGGCCGGTCTCGAATAGATGCAGAATACGACCGCATCCTGGCCGACATGGTCAAATCGCTATCAGGGATCGAAATCCCCGACGATACCGCAGTTGAAAATCTGCTCGGACTAGACACAGCCAGCCTACAGGCCGACTTCACCCTGGCCCAGGTAGTCAGCGCCGTCCGCAGCGCCATCTTCGAATTCGACTGCCTCCACAAGGGCATCAGCCTGTCCGAGGCACTGGGGAGCGAGCCCACAGATAGCGTCGCGCTCTATGCCAACGTAAACCACTCCGTCCTCCGAGGACGCAACCCCCACCACTTCGCCCGCGCCTCAGCCCTTGCAGTCGACGACGGCTTCACCATCGTGAAATGCGCCGCCTTCGACTATCTGCCCGCCAGTCCAGTCAAAGACAACACACTGGAGGCCGCCCAATCCGGCCTGGATCAAGTGGCAGAGGTCCGGCGCGCCGTCGGCCCGGACATCGAAGTCTTGGTCGACTGCCACAGCCGCTTCGACGAACAGACCGCACCGGAGATCGCCAAGAAACTCACCGAGCATGGCGTCGGCTGGTTCGAGGAGCCACTGCAACCGATAACAGACCTCGACGGCCTAGCCAGGGTGGCTACGCAGGTAGACATCCAGACAGCAGGCGGCGAAGACGGCTACGGCGCGGATTTCTTCATGCGACTCGTTGAGTCGGGTGCGTCTGCCATCGCCATGCCCGACGTCAAAGTCTGCGGTGGCGTAGCCGAGACCCGCCGCTCAGCAATCGCCGCCACAAAGGCAGGAGGCCGCGTTTCATTACACGGCCCCAGCGGACCCCTATCCCAGCTAGCAGGCGCACACGTCACCGCCGCCACCCCATACGCCATGCCCCTGGAATACGCCGCAAACCAGGTCCCCTGGCGCTCAGAAATGACCACGCCACCCGAACATGTCCACGCAGGCCGCCTCA
>CAUZNX010000319.1:0-3078 GCA_963580905.1 Dehalococcoidia bacterium
CACAGGCGTCCGGTCCACCGGCTTGCCTGCAAGTGCGTTCATTACACGCTCGCGAGGTGTCATCGTCTCTATCAACGCCATCGTAGATCCTCCACTCTCTTCGTGAGTGTTTTTCAGCCCTTCTCAGCCTTAGTCGCCGTCACGGCGGGCAGCACCAGCCCAGCCCCCTAAGCGCTCGCAGCGCCCTCCACGTAGTTCTCTTCACACCAGGCCTTGACCGCCCTGGGTATCTCCAGGACATTCTCTAGCCTCGCGCTCAGCGGGACCGCGCACTCCGGGGCGATCATGTTCACCCCTGCGTCCATGCACTTGTATACCTCGCGACGTACGTCCTCCGGTTTGCCAGAGTACAGCGTCTCGGGATTGTTGATGTTGCCCACAAGGGCGATTCGTCCGTCGACCACGTCCATCGACTCCTGTGGATCGTTTTTCGAGTCGAAATGGAACGCCGACATGCCTGACTGGGCGATGTAGTCCATCCGATCGAGGGTCCGCCCGCAAATATGCAGGATTAGGGGCGCATGAATACGCTCAACCATCTCCTGGTGAATCTCCAGCAGGAACTGTTTGTAGTAGTCACCGCTCACTAGGTCGCCGGTGGCATGATCGGGAAAGGTCAGAGCGTCGGCGCCGGCCGCAATCTGGGCCTCGCCGTGCAACACCGCGACCTCCTTGAGAAGGTGCAGGCATCGCAGCGCCATGTCTGGCTCATCGATGCTCATCAGCAGGAACTGCTGTACGCCGAACACATGGTACGCCAGCGTCCATGGCCCCATCGTCTTGCCAATGATGGCCACCTCGTCGCCAAGCTCGCTCTTGAGTATCTCTGTGGCCTTGATGACACACTGAACATCTGGGTGTTCAAGGAACCCAGGCGGTATCTGGATGTCGTCGGGGCCCTTCCAGATAGGATCGCCCATGCGTACCGACGGCCAGTTGTCCTTCTGCTCCCACTGCACGTCACAGCCAAGGGCTGAGGACTCCTGGACGATGGTCGCGTGATGATAGGTAGAGTCGAAGCCCATCTCGGTGTGCCCCGTGGCTGCCAACCGTGCGCACAACTCGGGGATACGGGCCGATTCCGGGAACGGTGCCTCCACTAGATCCATCAACTCGACCGTAAAAACGCTGGTCGGGTTGCACAGAGGCGGCCGATCGACGGGCTCACCCGCAAGGGCAGCCATCACGCGCTCACGCGGAGTCATGGTCTCGACGAATGGCAAATCTGTCTCCTCTTCGGCTTATGTCGGTGGGGAGAATCCCAGGGTGCCGGTGGTCATCTGCCCTCGGAGGGAGTCCGCCTCCAGCATGTCTTCGACACGGGTCACATTCCTGGCGTATGGCAATATCAATCGCACCAACTCGTCGTGACGGTAGCCACAAGTGAAAGAGACGCCCCCGTCTTCTGTCTTATCCATCTCCCCATAGCGCACGAATCCGGAGGTCACGGCCCTCAAGCGATTGGCCTTGTTCGGGGCCTCACCATCAGCCTTGACGTAGTAGGCGACTCTTCCGTCGACTTCTTTGGAGTCTACTCCGAGCATCATTCCGGTCCGCAGGTCCTTCACCGCAACCTCGCCGTCGGGCAGCGAGAAGTTGGGGTCTTTCTCGACCGCTTGCATCATGAGAAATTTCGTTGGACGAGGGTGTATGATCCCGCAGGGAGCCCGCATCTGGTTGTGCGCATCGGCCACCGCATCAAACCCGCCGAGGGCGACTAGCTGGTCGCGTATCTTGCGGATTCTCACTTCGACGCCCTCTATTCGGCTGAAGGTCCAGACCGTAGCAACGCCGTCCTTCTCGTAGAGGCCCACCGATATGTCGTTGAAGTTCGGGTCGAGGGGTACCAGTTCCAGGCAGCGGCCATACCGCTCCAGCACTTCAATAACTCCCGAAATGCTTCCCGTCGTGGCTCCGGACATTTCGCTCTCCTGAAATACCGAGGATGCGCCTCAGGCGCTACTCGCCGCGGACGATCTGAGACAGGGCGAATATGTGGCTGGGTGTCGTCCCGCAGCACCCGCCCAGAATGTTGATGCCGAGATCGGCCAGCTCCTTGAATCGCTCGGCCATATACTCAGGGGTCTCAGAGTACACGATCTGGCCTTTGCGAATCGCAGGGATGCCGGCATTGGAGTGCACGAGAAGGTAGCCGTCGGTCGCGCCTCGCATCAACCGCGCGATCTCGACCATGTTGTCGATACCGTTGCCGCAGTTCGCACCTGTCACGTCAGCTCCGGCCTCCCGCAACTCGACCACCGCGCGCTCTGGCTGGACGCCCATCATTGTGAAGAAGCCGCGTGGTCCCTTGTCATAGGTCATTGTCGCTATAACTGGCAGATCGGTGGCTTCCTTGACTGCCTTGATAGCCAGCGTGGCCTCTTCCAGGGCGGTCATGGTCTCGATGAGTATAGCGTCTGCGCCACCCTCCGCGAGGGCCGTCACTTGCTCCACAAAAGCTTCGAGCATTTCGGCGTTGGTGACCTCGCCCAGGGGCTCCAGGAACTCGCCAGACGGACCAACCGAGCCCGCCACCAGACCGCCCGGAGGCGCTGCGCTGCGAGCATGTTGTGCGGCCAATCTGTTGAGCTCGGCCACGCGATCGCCGTGGCCGTACTTTGTGAGCATGAACTTGTTGGCGCCGAAGGAGTTGGTGAGCACCATGTCTGAGCCCGCATCGAAATAGTCCTTCGCCATCTGCCGGACTGTCTCTGGGTGGCTGGCGTTGAACTCCTCAGGACAACCACCGGGCTCAAGTCCATGGGACTGCAGGTAGGTGCCCGTGGCACCGTCGGAAATGAGGACGCCTCCGCCCACGAGCCGATCTAGAAGGGCGCTCTGTTTGGTGCTAGTCTGTGTCATGTGCGCTCCAGTCGTCGACGGCCCCGGGCGCGGGATTTCGCGTATCCGAGTCGTGTAGTTTGCGTATGCGCTTCACAAAGTCCCTGGGGAAGTGCGTGTTCAGGTCTTCTGCGAGTGACGTCGCCGCAGCCTCGGCACTCCCGTCCGCGTCCACGTAGTCGCCCCATTCCCATGCGTCCAGGTATTCGTCCGTGCCTGCGCTACCGTCGAACATCG
>CAUZNX010000320.1:0-3074 GCA_963580905.1 Dehalococcoidia bacterium
AGTGGGCCATCGCCCTACTCCCCGTACTCCTGGTCGCGGCGACGTTGTCTGTTGAACTAGCCCGGAACCGGCGCGGAGCCCACGGCGATCGACCGCGGCTACTTGTTGCGGCCTTGACGGTCACCCTTGTGCTTGACGCCCTCCTCGTAGCGTTTCTCGCGCTACTCCTGTTGCTGGTGCTGGTGCAGGGCTCGTTGGCTGGCAACGGCATCCTACCCCTGCTGATAATGCCCTTCATCCTGGGAGTCGCAATCTACATGCGAACCGCACTACCCCTTCTATTGGTGCTGATGTTGGTCCTCCTCCTCGACCTCGGCGTGCTGATGGACACCGGGCCGATCGTATTCCTGGCCGCGCCCCTGGTCGCGGCGGTTGGCGTAGTGGTGGTCCTGTTCCAAACGGTCAGTTTCGGCCCAAGCTCAGTCGTAATGGATCGGGTAATGGCTGGTGCTGGACGGGTGTCACACACATGACCGAAGGCGCCCCAGAGCAATCATCACCTGGTAGAGACCCTCTACCTGACCATCCTCCGGCTACGCCCGGATTCGCCGGTCTCAGGGCGTCCCTTGACCGACGAACGCTAGTCATGACAGGGGCCGCACTTGCACTACTAGCCGCCTTGGGCGTACTAGGCGGCCTCTATGAAAAATTCCCAGGGGACCTGGCTGTGTCCACCTGGGTACAGTCGCTTGGCTCCGATTGGCTTGATATGGTCATGGAGGCCATCGCGGCGGCCGGCACCTCGATAGGGGCCCTTGCAGCAGTCGGCATCGCGCTCCTCGCAACCTTCGCACTGCGCGGACCTCGCGCTGCAGGGTACTTACTAGCAGTAGCCGTCGTGGGGGTGGTCGTCCGAACCGTGCTCAAGACGGCAATCGCCCGGCCACGACCGACAGAAGAGCTGGTCCGGGTCATGGACATCCGCGACAGCTACTCATTCCCAAGTGGCCACGTGATGTTCTATACCGTACTTCTGGGCTCCCTGTACTTTCTGCTGTCTTCGTCGGGCCTCTCCGGCAGGACGATTCGATTGCTACAAGCCATGATCGCGATAGCCCTGGCATTGACGGGGATCTCCCGCATATACCTGGGTGTGCACTGGCTGAGCGACGTGCTAGCGGGCTACGTCTTCGGGGCGGCCCTCGTAGCAGTGGCTGCCTGGGCGTGGCGTCGGTGGACGGTCGCATAGCCCCCGCCGCTTCCTAGCAAGGGCGTATCGGTGCTACAATTCGCCACGGTTCAGGTACGACCCCGAGAGGACGCCCTGGACCGGAGAGGGACGCGTCGGGAGCGCCCGGTCCCGCGCCGACGCAGCACCGATATCTCGCACACATCACACGTGGAACGCCCTCTAAAAATCGTCCTTGTCTCCGCATACGACTACGCCTTCCGCGGAGGCGCAAACGAGCACATCCGCAACCTCGCCGCGCAGTTCGAGGGATGGGGCCACTCGGTCAAGGTGATCGCGCCGTGCTCCAAGCCCGATGGCATCACCGAGCCCAACTTTATCCCGATGGGCAAGCCGGTACCGGTGCCTGCCGCAGGGTCGATCGCGCGTGTTTCACTTTCAGTGTGGCTACGCCCCCGCATCAAGAAATTGCTGCGGGACGAGGCCTTCGACATCGTTCACCTGCACGAACCATTTTCGGGATTCGTGCCACTCTACATGGCCGGACACTCGCAGTCAGTCAACATTGCCACGTTCCACAGCTATCGTGGCACTCGGCTCTACGGCATCGGCGGCAACAAGATAGCGATGCCATACTTCAGGCGTTTGCATGGCCTGATAGCGGTGTCGAAGCCTGCTCACGACTTCATCAGCTCCCACTTCCCCGGGGACTATAAGATCATCCCCAACGGCATCGATGTTGACTCATTTGCCGAGGACGTTGAGCCGTTCGCGAGCCTGCAGGACGGGATGATCAACCTGCTGTTCGTGGGCCGGCTCGAGAAGCGCAAGGGTCTGAAGTACATGCTTGGGGCGTACAGCCGTCTGAAGTGGGACTGGCCGAACCTGCGTCTGGTGGTGGTCGGACCAGGGAAGCCTGATCAGGACTCCCATAGCATCATGAGCGAGCGCAACCTGCAGGACGTAATGTTCGTGGGCGGCGTATCGGAAGAGGACAAGGCACGGTACTACCGGTCGGCTGATATATACTGCTCACCTGCTACCGGCAGGGAGAGCTTCGGCATCGTTCTGCTGGAGGCGATGGCTGCCGGCAAGCCTATCGTAGCCACGTCGATAGAGGGGTATTCCACTGTGGTCACTGAGGGACAAGAGGGCCTGCTAGTACCGCCCAAGGACGACGAGGCCCTGGCTGACGCAATCTCGAAACTTCTCAAGAACCCGGAACTGCGGGAGAAGATGGCCGCCAACGGGCGGAAAACGGTCGACGAGTATCGCTGGGAGCGGGTCGCCGGGCGGGTGATGGACTTCTATCGTCTCCACCTGGACGCCGCAGCGACTCGATCGCAGGTCGAATCGAGCGTCGAGCGATGAACAGGTCTAGCATCAGGCAGGCGCTTTCGTCATATGTCGAGGCTCCCGGAGCGAGGGTTTTGATAAGGCTGGGTCTCTCCCCCAATGCCATCACGCTTGTTGGATTGGCGGGCGCGGCAGGCGCGGCAGTCCTAGTGAGCCAGAGCCTACTACTGTGGGGCGGGATAGCGATGATCCTGGCGTCTGGGCTCGACATGTTCGACGGCGCTGTGGCGCGGTCAACAGGTCGTGTAACGAAGTTCGGCGGGCTGCTGGACTCCATAGTGGATCGCATCTCGGAGGCCGTCGTCCTGATAGGGCTTCTGGCACACTTTCTACGCGAGTCTGACGACACGGGCGCATTGTTGGCAGCGGCCGCAATGGCTACATCGTTCATGGTTAGCTACGTCAGGGCTCGCTCGAGCGGGCTAAATGTCGATTGTGAGGTAGGGGTTCTGACGCGGGTTGAGCGAGTGGTGCTGCTTTCGGCATGCCTGGTCGTGGGTGAGTGGTGGGCAATGGCAATCCCCCTGGCGCTGGGAATAATCGCTGTGCTGGCCGCCGTCACCGCCGTTCAGCGTATCGTACACGTCCG
>CAUZNX010000321.1:0-3066 GCA_963580905.1 Dehalococcoidia bacterium
ACCCCTACGGACAGCATCTGGCCTATGCCATGCCGGTGATCCCGTGGGGCGAGCGCTCAGAGGGGGTATCGCCACCCGGTGTTCCCTTGGAGGAGATGGTAGTGTTGCCGGGTACACCTGTCATCGAAAACGGACGGGTGACGCCTTCCGACGCACCAGGTTTTGGGATCGAGGCGACCTTGGACTGGCTCGAAGAGCGTACTGTTTGAGAGCGAACAGGGTTAAGCACAAGCTGGCAAGGGGCGAGGCTGCGACCGTCGTTACCGGTGAGATGACCCCAGACCTGGTGGAGGTGTTCGGTTCTCTGGGTTTCGACGGTGTCTGGATCGAGGGCGAGCATGGCCCGGTAGACTTCGGGGATATTGGCGCATTCACTCGCGCCGCCGACCTCTGGGGCATGACCTCCGTCGCACGTGTGAACCTGAACCTGCCCGGCGTCATCTATAGGACACTGGACCAGGGGGCTCAGGCAATAGTCGTCCCCCATGTCAACACAGCAGAGGAGGCCCGCGCGGTCGTAGAGGCCTCCAAATTCACGCCCGTAGGGGCCCGTGGGTCCTATACGAGCCGACAGGGGATCGGTGTCGACGACTACTTCACTTTGGCAAACGACGAGACGATGGCGATCGTCCTGATCGAGGACATTGCCGCTATCAATAACCTTGACGATATCCTGAAAGTGGACCACATCGATGTGTTTTTCGTCGCACGCACTGACCTGCCCCAGAGCATGGGTTTCGTGGGCCAACCAGCCCATCCCGAGGTCGACAGAACCGTGGACCGGGCTATCGAGCAGATCGTAGCTGCCGATCGTGTCCCAGGCACCATCGTCACCAGTGCGACGGTGGCGGAGTATGTCGAAAAGGGCGTCAGGTTCCTGAACGTAAACTACACCCCGTGGCTGAAGTCGGGTGCAGAAGGCTTTTTGCAGAATTTCGCCGCGTCCGTCTAGTCATACGGTAGACCCAAAGGTACTAGGAGAATAATTCATGAACGAGTACATCCCCAGTCCATCCAATTGGGTCGCCGATCAGGTGGCACTATACGAGGGAAGCGGAGGAACCGACGGTACGACGTTGAAGGGAATGCCGGTCATCATCGTGACCAACCGCGGGCATAAGACCGGTGCTATCCGAAAGACCCCGCTGATGAGGGTGGCAGATGGCGATAACTACGTTCTCGTAGCATCCATGGGTGGGGCTCCAAAACACCCGATTTGGTATCACAATCTGAAGGCAGATTCGAGCGTAGAGATTCGTGACGGCGCAGACGTCTACTCGATGGAGGTTCGAGAGGTGGAGGACTCGGCGGAGAAGCAACGGCTCTGGGATCTCGCCGTTGCAGCCTACCCTCCATACCAGGACTACCAGGAAAAGACAGACCGGGTCATTCCGGTCTTCCTGGCTACTTCGCGATAAAGTCGAACTGCTCGTAGGCACCATTGGTTATTGGCACTGGATCGAGGCCGAGCCAGCGGTCGAGGATGGTCGAGTAGGTGCTGCGGAAATCGTTGTTGAAGTGCATGTCGCCCTCGAGCTGCTTGTCCTCGTCAAGCGAGGGGAATTCTCCATAGAGCCCCCCGCGCACCGCTCCACCGACCACGAAGGCGGTCCCGCCTGATCCGTGGTCGGTGCCCGCGCCGTTGTCACGAATCCGCCGCCCGAACTCCGAGTACATCAGCACGACCGTGTCGTCGGCCAGGCCTTGCTCTTCCAGGTCGTCCATGAAGTCGCCGATGGCGCCCGAGACATCGTCCCACAGCTTCGAGTGGGCACTCAGCTCTCCAGCATGGGTATCGAAGCTGCCATGGAGCGTGTAGTACACCCGGGTTCCCAGATCAGCCGTCATGACCTGTGCGATGGCCTTCATGTTTTGCGCGATGGGGTTGTCCGCGTACTCGATGCTGGATGAGTACTGCTGCGGAGCCGACCTGAGGATATCGGCTCCCTTCAGTGCGTCGATCCCGGTCTGCCTGATGAACTGCGCGACATTGTCCCTGGCCTCGCCTCCGTACATCTTGGAGAAGGCTTCCAATGCGAAGGTTCGCAGCTTTTCGTCTTCGATGTCCGGGAACAGTCCGTAGGTATTGAGATCGCCGACCGATGCAACGGGCACGCCCTTTGCATACAAGGACCTTGGCAGTCCCCGCCCGAAGTTCACACCAGTTAGCACGTTCTCGCTGTTGGGATCCATATCGCGGATGGCTTTACCGAGCCACCCCTCCTCACCGATTTTCTCGCTCTCGGCCGTGTGCCACACGTCCATTGAGCGGAAGTGCGACCTGTTCGGGTTCGGGTAGCCGATGCCGTTGACGATAGCCAGCTTGCCGTCATCCCACAAGCCTTTCATCGCGGCCATGCTGGGGTTGAGACCCAGGTTATCGTCCAGCGGGAGGACACGATCCTCTGCGATGTTCACCTGAGGCCTGAACTGGTAGTAGAGGCCGTTGGTGTAGGGGATAACGGTGTTCAGGGCGTCGTTACCACCGGAGAGCTGTACAACGACGACATTGCGGCCGTTTCCGTTCTTACCGTTCGTTCCCATCGTGCCGTCTCCTGTTTCCTCGGTCAGCCTGCCGTCTGAAATACCTGGATCCTGTGACGATTACTCTCGGTAACGTATAGCTTGCCGGAAAAGTCGAGTTTGACCGACATTGGAGACCAGAAAAGCTTTTCGATATGTGACGACTCCTCGTGGGGATCGTCTGGATCGAAGTCGATTGCTGGCTCCAGGTTGGCCCGTGATCGGGCGTCGGCTTCCTCGCCGTTGATCTTCAGAAAATTCTCCGCCCACTTCGATAGGGTCGCCTCGCCCCTTGCTTTGATGACGAACCCGCCATCCGGATCAAACACTTGCACGCGCTCGTTGCCCCAATCTGCAACGTACACGTAGCCATTGGCGTCGACTGCCACACTGGCAGGACGTTGGAGCTGGCCGTCGCCTCTGCCGGAGCCGCCATACGTGGCCAGGGGTTCTCCGGAGGGAGAGAAGCGATGGATTCGGTCGTTGCCCCAGTCGGCGACATAGACATCGCCTGAAGGCGCCACAGTCAATCCCCACGGCAGA
>CAUZNX010000322.1:0-3056 GCA_963580905.1 Dehalococcoidia bacterium
CGGATGTGCTTCGGGACACCATACCTCAACATCAACTTGGCCAGCGTTCGTAGCACCTCCCGGGATGTCTGCTTACGATCTACGTCGATAGCCAGACACTGCCGGCTGTATTCATCCACCACCGTCAGGAATTTCAACTGCCGACCATCACCCGTCCTGTCGAAGACAAAGTCATAGGCCCACACATGGTTGCGATACTGGGGTCGTAAGCGGATGCAGGAGCCATCGTTAAACCACAGCCGTCCACGTTTGGGCTGACGGGCTGGCACTTTCAACCCTTCCTGCCGCCAGATCCGCTCTACCCGCTTGTGGTTCACAGGCCAACCATCGGCCCGTAGCAGGGCTGTGATGCGGCGATATCCATACCGACCGTACTCGGTCGCCAAAGACACGACATGGGCCACCAAAGCCGTTTCGTCATCGGACAGGATGTAGGCATATCGCTGAGTACGGCGCACCTGACCCAACACGCGGCACGCCCGACGCTCCGACACGGCCAGGGCCTCACACACGTGAGTGACCGCCTCTCGTCGCCGCGTCGGGCTCAGAAGTTTCCCCGGGAAACTTCCTTGTGAATCGACAGATCCAATGCCTGGTCGGCTACAAGACGCTTCAATCGTCCGTTTTCCTGCTCCAGCTCCTTGAGACGCCGAGCCTGATTCACCTCCATACCACCGTATTGCTTGCGCCACCGGTAGTAGGTCTGTTCACTGATGCCAAGCTCACGAACCGCCTCAGCGATCGTTTTGCCCTCACTGGTCCGTATCTCTGCCTGACGAAGGTGGCCGATGATCTGCTCTGCGCTGTAACGCTTTCTCGACATACTAACCCCCTTGTGTGTCCCAAATCCTAACTCGGGAAATGGGAACATTCCAGGGGGGCAGGTCAGTGCGCTCATGAACGAGTCGCCGCGAATAATAGAGCCCTGCGGATTGTCACTATGTTGATCCTTAGACTGCAAGTTCAGGTGGCCTTGTGGTCTGTTGTTCAGAATATACGCGGAGGGAACGGCAATGAGAATGACGACGACGTGGACACTACGAGGCTTGCCAATACCTGCCGCCCATCGGATTGGTCAAGTGATTCCCGGCTGACATATATTCTGTCGCAATTTGTCGACCTATTTTGACCTGGCCACGCGCAAGGGACTATTCCGCCAGTTGGCGCATCTGCTGCTGCCTGGCGTCACCGAGACCGTCGTAGGGGTGACCGAGCTTTCGCTTTGCCGGGACCATGGCTATCCGTTCCACGAAATAGCAGGTTCATAGACGTTGGTCGGCGCCTCCGCGTCACCAGAGCGCCGAACAGTGAAACCCGAACGATTGCTGACATGATCAGTCGCACCAGGTTTGCACCCACAACAACCGCAGATGAGTGACGAGTTCAGCGACTCCGAGAAGATGGGTCGCATGCCGTGGTTCTACGCTTACAACGCCACCAACCAAATGTTCTCGGCGCTGACTTGGTTCGGACCGGTCTTCGTTCTGTTCCTGAGCGAGATCGACCTGGCGAAGACGCGCATCGGATTTCTGCTGTCCCTATTGCCGTTTTCGGGAGTGGTGGCGTTGTTCATCGCCCCGGCCGTCGCCCGCATCGGACTCCGGCTGGTCTTCCTCCTGTGCTGGACCGTGCGCACAACGGTGACCGCCTTTCTCCTGCTGACTCCGTGGGTGGTTGCCCGTCACGGCACCGAAGGCGCCTTCCTTTACATCAGCGTGCTTATGGCCCTGTTCTGCACGTTGCGGGCCGTGGGGAAAACGGCGTGGCAGCCCTGGAACCAGGAACTCATTCCGCCTCGGGTCCGCGGCCGCGTGCAGGCTATCAACCACATGCTCATCGTCCTGACCGGGTCCCTGTTGCTCGCCGGCGCCAGTTGGATTCTCGACCACGGCACCGGATTGGGGCGATTCACGACGCTGTTCGCCATCGGCGTCGGGGGCGGCTACGTCTCCGTGTTGTGTGCAATGCGGTTGCGGGGTGGCTCGCGCGGGGGACGACTCCGGACGACCGCCCACGCCAGCCTCATGCTCCAGGCCTTGCGAGACGGACCCTTCCGCCTTTTTCTCATCTACACAGCCCTGTCCATGGTGACCATACAGTCAGTCGTCGTCTCCTTCGTGCCGCTGTTCATGAAAGAGCAGGTCGGGTTGCCGGGCAGCCAGGTCGTGCTCCTGGAAGTAGCCGCAGGGATCTGCGGGATCCTGTCCTCGTATGGATGGGGGATGTGGGCGGACCGCGCCGGCAGCCGGCCCCTGATGCCGATCATGGTGATCACGTTACTCTTGCCGGTGCTGTGGATGGCGCTGCCGCGCCACAGCGAGTGGAGTTTCCTCGCGGCGATAGGGGTTGCGGCGCTGGCCGGCCTGGCGTTCACGGGGTCGTGGATCGTTCAACACCGTCTGCTCTACGTCGAGATCGTGCCGCCCGAGAAGAGGGTGGAATACCTGGCCATCCACTACGCCTGGATCGGCCTCGTCGGAGGGTGTGGCCCGCTGGCCGCCGGTGCGCTCCTCGATGCGTTCCAGGGATTCAGTGGCCAGCTGGGACCGCTGATCCTGGATTCCTACTCACCGTTGTTCGCGGGTAGCCTCGTCAGCCTGGGAGCCGGTATGATCGCCCTGGCCGCCCTGCGCCGAGGTCTGGCGCTGCGTCCGGCGATCCCGGCCACCGGCATTGCCGCAGCGGAGCGATGATACTCGACTGCTCGTCCTGCCATACACGTCTATTCTAGCGAATATCGCGCAGCAGTAGTTTGTCAGGGTCCGCTCGAATCTTTAAAGATCGGTCCTTTTCCCCCATCACCCCTCAAAAACGGGTAATCCTGGTTGACGGTGGCTAACAATGTCGAGAGGATACAGCCACACCTCATATGGCCGTCTCGCAGGCTCTGAGGCTGTGTGCAAAACCTCTGGTGAATTCAAGACAAAGGCGCAGCTGGCAGTACTCTATTCTGGAGACGCCCTCACGGCCGCCGATTCTATCTGTCAAGAGCATGGAGAAAGCGATGAAGGGGAGTGGCGGACGAGCGGCTACGGATATTCCCGTGGCTATGGCCC
>CAUZNX010000323.1:0-3045 GCA_963580905.1 Dehalococcoidia bacterium
ACATGGGTAGACATTACCGCGCTCGGGGAAACTATGGTCAGGGGGTCCAGCGGCGGGAGTGGCATAGCTGCCGCATCGGTCATCAAGACCCGGTTGAAGCGTGAGGTGGCGGAAACCATCGACTGGGCAAACAAGGAGTCGCTGGACTTCGACGAGATATGGGACACGCTGCTGGTGAACCCCACATGGAAAAGGGCACTGCAGGGGGCTCAGGAAGCCAACTAAGAGTCCCCCTCCGCGCCCACGCGCAGTGGTTGGCTTCCCTGAAGGCAGGCCAGGCGGTGCGCGTACAAGGAGAGATTATGATCAAGGTCGGCTGCAATTACCTCAGTTTTCGAGACATGGACGTGGCGTCGTTTGTCCGGACGGCCTACGACCTGAGGCTGGACGTGATCGACCTTCATCGCAGGGCGTTTACGTCCACCGAGCCGGAATACCTTCTCGGAATCAAGATGATGTGTCTGAGACTCGGGCTGCCCATCGGATACCTGGGCGTCAGCAACACATTCGTAGGGACCGAGCCAGAGCTACGGGAAAACGTCGAGATGTGCAAGGAGGCGATCGACGTCGCCGCGTTCATCGGATCACCGCTAATCCGGGTGTTCGGCGGCCACGTATCGCCGGAAATCAAGGACCGCGAACCGCTATTCGAGCCACTGACGAGGTGTAACAGGGAGGTTGCCACGTACGGCGCTGAAAAAGGCGTGATCGTCGCGCTGCAGAACCACGACAATGGCAACATTGCGGCGACTGCCAAGGACGTGCTCCGCATCCTGGAGGAGACCGACCACCCAAACTTCTCCCTGATACTGGACACCGGCCAGTGGCAGGGCTCTCCCGGGGCCGGTGCCCGGGGCGAGTCGGACCCGGACGTCGACATCTACAGCTACATCGAACAGACCGCGCCTCACGCCGTCTACGTACGTACGAAGTTCTACAGAAACGACTCGGGCAAGGAAAAATGGTTGGACTACGAAAAAATCATGACCATCCTAAAAGGGGTCGACTACAACGGTTCGCTGTCCATCGTGTACGAGGGTGAGGCCGAGGGGGACGACCGCGTGGAAGCCGTGAGGAAGGCCGCGGCTGAGATGCGAGGCCTGCTGTGATCATCGACTCGCATTTGCACGTCTGGAGCGACGACGAATCCCTGTACCCCTATGGCGACGTTTCGAGGCCGAAGGCCGGAGACCGAGCCTCGGTGGAGCTGTTGAACGAGCACATGGCCGAGGCAGGCGTGGAAAAGGCCGTCATTGTCCAGCCGATCCACTACCTGTACGACAACCGCTACGTCGCCGATTGTCTCGCGCGGTTTCCGGGTAGGTTCGCGGCCGTGTGCTTGGTGAACCCCAAGGCACCGTCTGCGCCGGACCAGTTGGAAGAACTCGTGCGCGGGCAGGGCTTCGGTGGCATGCGCCTTCACCTGTCACGGCAGGACGACCCCTCGGCGCTGGCAGCGCCTGACCAGGACCCGCTATGGCGTCGCGTCGAGGAGCTGAATGTCTGCCTCATCGTGCTGGGCGGGGCCGCGGAGCTACGGGCACTAGAGCCCATCATCGACCGCTTTCCGAACGTCAAGGTCGTCCTGGACCACCTCGGAGGGCCGCCGGTCGGTGAAGAGCCGACGCATCCGCTGTTGGGAAACGTGTTGAGAATGGCCAGGTATCCCAACGTGTACGTGAAAGTCTCCAACATGAACCGCATGTCGAAGGCCCCCTACCCGCACAATGACACCCATGAGATGGTGCGGCGCATCTACGACGCCTTCGGCCCAGAGCGGCTCATGTGGGGCACCGACTTCCCCCACGTGCTCAAAGCGGGCGGATACGTCCGAGCGCTGGAGCTGGTCCGCAACGAGCTGGACTTCCTGACCAACGAAGACAAGGATTGGCTGTTCAGCAGGACCGTCCAGAAGGTGTGGAAGTTCGAGTAGGCCGGGGGAGGAAGATGTTCTACGAACCAAAGAACGGGGTTCCACTGCCTCACAACCCGCTGAACGCTATCGTCGTGCCAAGGCCGATCGGCTGGATTTCCACGCTTAGCCCCAAGGGAGTACCCAATCTAGCTCCCTACTCGTTCTTCAACATCGTGGCTTACCACCCGCCTCAGGTGATATTCTCTGCCACCAGCAACCATCGATTCGGCGGTCTGAAGGACGCAGTGGCCGACGCACAGAACACTGGCGAATTCGTCGTCAATCTCGCTACGTGGGATCTCAAAGAGCAGATGAACGCATCGTCGGTGCCCGCCCCTCACGAGATCGACGAGTTCGTCTACTCAGGGCTTACGAAGGCGGAAAGCACGCTGGTGAAGTGTCCTCACGTCGCAGAGTCACCTATTCATCTTGAATGCCGGTACATGCAGTCCCTCGACATACTCTCCGATGACCCAAAAGACGCAAATACCGTCGTATTTGGCGAAGTCATTGGGGTTCACATCGATGACCATGTTTTGGTTAACGGCGAAATCGACTTTCTCAAGGTGCGACCCATCGGCCGGCTGGGATACCTCGATTTCGTAGAGGTGAACAACACCTTCTCGATGCCTCGGCCTGACTGGGAAGCAGAGTAGTAGCCATCCTCGTAGGATAGATCTGTCCCTGGGGATCGACTCTGAACCTGTCCTTACGTTGGGGACCGGACACCCATAGATTCGGCGACGTCACGGTGCAGGCGATAACGCCGCGACGAGTCTCAAGCCAGCTATAATTCCAGGATCACGACTCGGGAGGCCAAAATCAATGATCGTAAACAACACTTTCGAATTAGGACCAGAAGGATGGAGTTCCTACGATTACCACCAAAGTGTGGTTCAAAGAGAAGGAAAGGCGATAATGGTTTTAACCACCCATCAAAAAACTGGTGGTATTGACGATAAGGGATATGTTTGGACCAACGAACACGTATGGACCCCAGATATTCCTGAAACACCAGTGTCTATTCTGCCACTCATAATCTACCGCAATTGGACGAATGAAGAACCAGTAGATCTTCGCGACACAAAGGTAACCGTATCCCTTAGAGGAGACGGACTTGAGCTAGAAGG
>CAUZNX010000324.1:0-3027 GCA_963580905.1 Dehalococcoidia bacterium
TCGGAAACGAGGGATAGTATCAGCGTTTCGGTGCTGCCCTTGAGCAGTTCTCTCTTATACAACTCGAGCGTCACCTCCCGCCTCTGCATACGTTCCTCCAGGATTATGTCTAACCACTGTTACGGAGTCAACAGGCTGACGGATTCGTGAGGACGCCTCCCTAACGATTCCAGAAACAGTCGCATCTAAGGCCAGACGCGGCAATTCTTGGATCTTGGCCTATGGATTTGACCCGCGTCGCGTAACAGACGAATCCGCTGGACGCTCCTCCATCCAAATTGAAGGCAGATACAGCCAGGTGTTAGAATTACGGCACCTTATTCGAGGATTAAATCTTGAGCAGCACACAGGTTGGCCGGCTCCCGGGCATGCAAGACCTCCGGGGCGACTCATACCGCAGGGTTAAAGACATGGCAGATCGCCTCGACGCCTTCGTGGAGGCGCGTGGATACGAGGCCGTCCAGACCCCGGTTCTGGAGGAGACTGAGTTGTTCGCCCGCAAGTCGGGCGGCGAGCTTACGGGCCAGCTCTACTCCTTCATGGACCCCGCAGGACACAACGTTAGCCTGCGACCCGAATTCACCTCCTCCGTTATTCGCTACTTCGTTTCATCGGAAGACGAAATTGAGACGCCCGTCAGATGGCACTACAGCGGCCCGGTTTTTCGCTACGACGGTGAAGGCGCGTACCGCCAGTTCCATCAGGTGGGCGCCGAGCTTATCGGGCTGGGCGGCATCGAGGCCGACGCAGAGATTCTTGCGCTGGCCTGGGACGCTCTGGCAAAGTTGGGCGTGCAAGGGGCGAAAATTCGAGTCGGGAACCTGGGCGTCCTCCAACAGCTCATGGCTGCCTATGATCTGTCGGAGGCCGCCAGGCTATTCGTATTCGGCAGCATCCAGGACCTGAAGCTAGGGAAGACTGACGCCAAAACCCTTGTTCGACGTGCCCAGGAGATGGGGCTCATGAGAGATGCCCAGGAGCTGGGCGGCGTCACGGATATCGGTAACCTGAGCGGCGAGACCGTGATCGAGCTAATGCAGGGGGTATTGGCGGGACCGATGTCCGGCAACACCGGCCGACGCTCCAGCAGAGAAATAATAGACAGGCTCATCAGCAAGTGGCATTCCCTGGATCGACCTGAAAACCTGACGTCGGCCCTGGAGCTTGTAGCGTCCATGGCGTCCATAGAAGGCGACCCGGCAGATGCGCTCGCACGCGCCCGGGAAGCCACGACAAACCTGGGGTTGGATGCGAGTCCACTCGACGGCCTAAATAAACTATGCGACTCCCTGTCCACCAGGGGCATCGATAGCTCCAAGGTGACCATCGATCTGGGCCTCGCACGCGGCATTTCCTACTACACAGGGATGATATTCGAGCTAACACTCGACGGCGTATATCTGGGCGGAGGGGGCCGATATGACGGCCTCGTGAGAGCCCTTGGAGGCGACGATGTGCCCGCTCTGGGCTTCGCTTTCGCCCTCGATCAACTTGCAGATGCGGTTGGGGGCAACCGTCAGCCTTCGAAGGAGTCCTGATGCTTCGACTCGCCGTTCCAAGCGATGGTGCGCTCCACGATCCGTCGCTCCTTTTCCTCAAGTCCAGCGGCATGGGCGTCAGCAGGCGCAACCTGCGACGCTACACGGCGGAGATACCGTCTCTGCCTGGCGTCGCCGTCCACTTCCAGCGCGGCTCTGATATCGCCATGAAGGTCGAGGAGGGCAGCGCCGAGTTGGGGCTTGTGGGTCTAGACCGCTTCCTCGAAACCCGGCGCGAAGGAGGCGGTTCGCGCGTTGTGGTCGAGAATCTTGGGTTTGGCCAGGCCGAACTGGCTCTGGGAGTCCCCGACGCCTGGGTCGACGTCTCCTCCCTGGCGGACCTTGCAGACCTTGCCGTCGAGTTCCGCGCCAACGGCACAGACCTGCGGATCGCCACCAAGTTTCCCAGGCTCGTAGAGCGTTTCCTTCTTGGCCACGGCGTAGCCTTCTTCACCCTCGTTCAATCAAGCGGCACGCTGGAGGCCGCCCCGGAAATGGGCTATGCCGACATCATCGCGGACATATCATCGACAGGCACTACGATGCGTGCGAACCGACTCAAGACCATCGTCGGCGGCTCCGTAGTGAGCTCCGAGGCGTGTCTCATAGGCAACGGCACGATCCTTGCCGCCGACCCCGAAAAGCTGCGCCTCGCCACCGCCGTGGTCGAACGCATCGAGGGACGGATGCGGTCCCTGGACTTCTACACCATCACTGCAAATATGAAGGGCGAGGACCCCGATAGCCTCGCTGCCTATGTGCTGAAGCACGCCGACATCTCCGGACTCAGGGGGCCGACCATCTCCAAGGTCTACACCGGCGACGGCAACGGCTGGTTCTCCGTCACTGTCATAGTCGAGAAGGATAAGATGCTGGAAGCCGTCGACCAGTTCAGAGAGTTGGGGGGCAGTAGTGTGACCGTATCCCAGCCCGACTACGTCTTCCACTCAGAGTGCTCGGCGGTCGAGCGTCTGACTTCGCCCCATTAGCTCGCATCCCCGTTCGGAGCGCCTGACCTCTGCACAGTACGCAGGCGACTCCCGGCCCGGTGGTATCAGTGCCCAACCTACCTGCCCACATAGACCTTGCCTCGCAAGCCGCTGACCGGCTCGGCAACAGCACTCTGGTAAATAACCCGGGCTATTTCCTGCTGGGTGCCGTTTCTCCCGACGTGCGCGCCATTACAAAACGAGACCGCGCAGTGTACCACTACGCGCCACTGACTTTCGCCGAGGTGGGCGATGGAGTCAGGGGGCTGTTTGCAGCCCACCCGGAGCTTCGCGACAATGCCAGAAACGACGAAAAAACCGCCGCATTCGTAGCCGGCTACGTCTCGCATATACTCCTAGACGAGTCCTGGATCACTGGGGTATTTCGGCCCCACTTCGACCGACCAGACGACGACGCCTATTCGAAAGTGATGGACCGGGCCCTCCAACTTGAACTAGACCGCCTGGCCGAGCAGAGCGTCGAGCGTGCCTTGTCCGCA
>CAUZNX010000325.1:0-3026 GCA_963580905.1 Dehalococcoidia bacterium
CCTGAGGGTTTTGATATCGTGGAGGCTTTCGACAGCGACCCGGAGACGGTGGGGACGACTGTTCAGGGGTTGACGGTGCAGCCGATGGTGGAGCTTGACGAACTGGTCAGGGGCGGGAGCATCAGTGTGGGTGTGGTGGCTGTCCCTGCGGCGCAGGCTCAAGAGGTGATCGACAGGCTAGTCGACGCCGGGGTCCACGGGATTCTGAATTACGCTCCGGTAGCGCCTCAGGTGCCTTTGAGTGTTGTGATCAGGAACATCGACCCGGTGCTTTCGCTGCAGTCGATGACCTTCTACCTGTTGAAGGAAGCCGACAAGGCGTCTGGGAGCTAGTCCCGGCCACCCTTTGTTCTAGTAGTGAAGAGTAATGGTGTGAGGGGAACACGCTCACACACGGCAGAGTCGATCCCCATCAGCATTCCCCTTGTTCAGTGGCATTGTCGTACGTGACGACGTGTGCCACCACTGGGGTCAACAACAGCGCCTTGTGGCGCGCCTACAGCGGGCGATTGCGTCGGCGACGGGCGACCTTGACGCGTGCCTGGGACCTTCGCAGGGAGGCCAGGGCCCTCTGCAGATCCATATCGACAGGCGCTGCGGCTATGCGCTCTTGCGCGGCCTTGACGGCTGCCTCGGCCCGCTCGATGTCGATCTCATCAAGTCGTTCAGCGGTGTCGGCCAGGATGGTGACCTTCTCGGGCATTACTTCCATGAAGCCGCCGCTGACGGCGATGAAGCTATCTTCGCCGTCCTTGACTATGCGGATCTCACCGGGCTTGAGAACGGTCAGTAGCGGGGAATGGCTGGGGAGGATCGCCATTTCGCCTTCGACGCCCGGAACCACCAGCACTTCGACCTGGTCGGACGAGACGTGCCTCTCGGCGCTGACTATGTCGAGCTGGAATGTTGACACGGCTGGTTAGCCTTCTTCCTGCATCTTCTTGGCCTTCGCTACTGCCTCGTCGATGGTGCCTACCATGTAGAAGGCCTGCTCGGGCAGGTCGTCGTATTTGCCGTCGAGTATTTCGCGGAACCCGGTGACGGTGTCCTTGACGGGGACATAGCGACCGGGCTGGCCGGTAAAGGCCTCAGCCACGAACATGGGCTGGGTCAGGAATCGCTGTATCTTCCTGGCGCGGGCGACGATCTGACGGTCCTCGTCGGAGAGCTCGTCGACGCCGAGGATGGCGATGATGTCTTGCAGGTCGCGATAGCGCTGCAGCACCTGCTGGACCTCGCGGGCGGTCTGGTAGTGTTCCTCTCCGACGATCGAGGGCTCCAGAATCCTGGATGTCGATGCGAGAGGGTCGACTGCCGGGTAGAGGCCCTGCTCCGATAGGCTACGCTCCAGGGACACCACTGCGTCGAGGTGGCCGAACGTTGTGACGATTCCAGGGTCGGTATAGTCGTCAGCGGGAACATATATGGCCTGGAAGGATGTGATGGATCCATCCGCACCGGATGTGATGCGCTCTTCGAGGAGGCCCATCTCGGTGGCCAGGGTGGGCTGGTAGCCTACGGCGGAGGGCATCCTGCCGAGAAGGGCGGAGACCTCCATGCCTGCCAAAATGTAGCGATAGATGTTGTCGATGAAGAGTAGGACATCCTGGTTCTTCTGTTCTTTGAAGTACTCAGCCATGGTTAGTCCGGTGAGGCCGACACGGGCTCGGACCCCGGGGGGCTCGTTCATCTGGCCGAATACGAGGACGGTACTGCCGAGGACACCGGATTCCTTCATCTCGTTCCAGAGGTCGTTGCCCTCACGGGAGCGCTCACCGACGCCGGCGAAAACGGAGACGCCCTGGTGCTCTGCACCGATGTTGCGGATAAGCTCTTGGATGATGATGGTCTTGCCGACGCCGGCACCACCATATGCGCCGACCTTGCCGCCCTTCGTGAAGGGGGTTATCAGGTCCATTACCTTGACGCCGGTCTCCAGGACCTCGACGCTGGTGGCTTGCTCATCGAATTTCGGGGGAGCGCGGTGGATGGGCCAGGACTCCTCGGACTCGACGGGCTCAAGGCCATCGATGGGCTCCCCAAGGGAGTTGAACAGGCGGCCAAGTGTAGGTTCGCCTACTGGAACCGAGATGGGCTGGCCGGTATCAACGGCCTCCACTCCGCGCGCCAGGCCGTCGGTCGTACCTAGGGCCAAGCAGCGGACTCGATTGTTGCCGACGTGCTGCTCTACCTCGAGGACGAGCCTCTCTCCGTGGAGTTGGGCCTCAAGCGCGTTGTAGATCGCTGGCATCTGCTCGGGTGGGAACTCTACGTCCACCACGGTGCCGATGACCTGGGTTACTTTTCCGGCTGCCATTGTTCCTCCTGGGATTGGGGCAGGGCCCCACCCATCATATTCGGGCGCCCGGGTTCGTCCCTGGCGCCTGCACGGGTGTCTACTGCTCTACGGCGACGGCGCCTCCGACGATGTCGAGCAGTTCGTTGGTGATACTTTCTTGCCTGGTCTTGTTCATGACCAGTGTGAGTTCGTCGACCATCTCGTTTGCGTTGTCGGTGGCGTTGCGCATGGCGACCATGCGAGCCGACTGCTCAGATGCTATGGATTCGAGTACCGAGTGGTATATCTGGATCTCTACGAATCGGGGCAGAAGCTCTGTTAGCACGGTCATGCTGTCTGGCTCGTAGATGTAACCAACGGACTCGCTGGACTTCAGTTCCGCCGGTACGACCGGAAGGAGCTGGATAACGATGGGCTGTTGGACGGTGGTGCTTACGAAGCTGGCGTATGAAATATATACGGCGTCTACGCGCTCAGCGGTGTAGTCGTCGATTACGATCCGGGCGATGGGCGCCACGTCGAGCAGGGTCGGCTGGTCTCCGAAGTCGGTGAAGACTGCCTTGACGTCCTGGCCGCTACTGACCATGAAGTCTCTGCCCTTTTTGCCGGCGGCTATGATGTTGGCCTTGGCTTCCTGATGAAGGATGAACTGGGCAGCTTCGCGGTTGATGCTGGTGTTGAGGCCACCCGTCAGGCCTCTGTCGGGTGTGACGTGGACTACGGTGAG
>CAUZNX010000326.1:0-3022 GCA_963580905.1 Dehalococcoidia bacterium
GGAACGACTCGGCTACGTTGATGACGACCCCGTCGATGGGGGCGTCTACCTCCACCGTCTTCATCTCGTCATCGCCAGAAGGCGTCTCGACCGGGTCGGGTGCGCTGCATCGGATGTTCGGGCCGATGGCCTGGGCAGTGTGCACCACGCCGTTTACGTTGACGTCGTATGTAGCGCAAGCCTCCAAATCGCCCGGTACCGGCAGCCTCGATTCGGCAACGCGATAGTCGTCCGTGCACATCGCGCCGACCTCTACGAGGTTCTGCACCTCCACTATGATTGTGTCATCTGCTCGGAGGACCAGCGGGTCAAGGAGCTCGTGGCAACCGCTTGGCAGGCCTGTCATCAGAACCAACCGCGACCCGCCGTCCGGCGCGTATTCGATCCCGACACTCTCCACGGGCGCGTCCTGTTCGACCTTCTGGACAGCCTCGCCCTGGGCAGTAAAGGTGGTGCTCTTGTCGTTCACCAACACCGTGTACTCCGTACCGGGCTCGAAGTCGCTCCCGAGGTCCACAGTCGTCTCGACCGTACCGTACGACATGTCGCACTCGATGTTCTGATCTGCCGGGACGTAGTTGGTGACCGACACACTGACTGTGTCTCCGTCGCGTTTAACGTCGTACGTGCCGAACGTGGCGCAGCCATTGGGCAGGCCAGACTCGACCAGCAGCATGTACTGGGGAGGGAACGACTCGGCGACGTTGACCGTCAAGCCGTCGATGGGCGCGGGGGTCTGTACAAGTACAGGCTTCTGCGCCACGTTGTTTTCAGTAGTAAAGGACGTAGTCTCGTCGTTGACGTTGACCGTGTACGTCGTGCCGGGCTCGAAATCGCTACCCAGCGCCAAGGTCTTTTCGACGATGCGGTAGTCGTCGGTGCATGCGATCAGGCTTCCCGCGGCGGGTGCCAGAACCGTTACGTCGACAGTTACAGTGTTGCCCTCAAGTTTCCAATCGTAATCCCCCTGCTTGATGCACCCGTTGGACAGCCCTGCCTTGATAACCAGGAAGTACTGCGGGGGGAACGATTCGGCAATGTTGACTATAATCGACTCGATCGGGGCGGTGACCTCCACCAGCTCCGGAGCGTCTCCTGCCACCGGTGTCTCGTCACCCGGGTTGGCTGCCGGACTCGAACACGCAATAAACGCCGCGGCGACTACCGACAACAACGTCAGCGCCACGACTCTGCTGATTTTCATTCCGTTTGGTTCTCCCATAGGTATCGTTAGTGCCCTCACATGTATAGACGATGCTGGTGGCGTTCTGGTTCCATCAGGCCGTCATTCCTGGCAGGTTGCACGGGGAATTCGCTTGTCACCACAGCCCTCAAACCCGCCAATCCAGCGCGCGCGTGCTGCGGCATTTTGGCACCTATCATGCTATCATGAGGGCCAATCCGAGCCGCTCAAAGTGAACCTGTCGGACTTCACGAAATCGGTCCTTCGACAAGCTCAGGATGAGCGAGTTAACACTTCCACCAAATCCTACACAGGTTGCCCAGATTTGCTCTCGACACCAGTCCGACGCCGACTTGAACTACGCGAGGAGTCCCTTTCACCCTACGCGGCCAAATCGCGCGACGCAGTTCGTGAGATTCCGGAAGAGCCTGACTCGCTGCGCGGCGAGTTTCAGCGGGACCGCGACCGGATCATCCACTCCCTGTCGTTCAGGCGCCTCAAACACAAGACCCAGGTGTTTATCGCGCCCACCAGTGATCACTACGTCACCCGGCTGACTCACACGCTGGAGGTGGCACAGATAGCGCGGACGATCGCACGCGCCCTCGACCTGAACGAGGACCTCGCCGAGGCCATCGCCCTGGGCCACGATATCGGACACACACCCTTCGGCCACGTGGGCGAAAAGCTCCTCGACGATTTGGATCCGGCGGGCTTCCGCCATGCGGAGCAGAGCCTCAGAACCGTCGAGAAGCTGGAGAAGCAGGGCAAGGGACTCAACCTCACCAGCCAGGTCAGGCAAGGCATCGTCTCTCACTCCAAGCCCAGGGGCGATGTCCTAGGCGACTCCGTTCCCAAGGGCCTGTTGCTCGAAGGTCAGATTTGCCGCATATCAGACGCGGTAGCCTATCTGAACCACGACCTGGGAGACGCCTTTCGGGCCGGGGCACTAAAAGAGGATGACCTGCCGAAGGGGCCGATGAAGGCCCTGGGAGACAGGCACTCGCTCCGGATCCACACAATGGTTTCGGACATCGTCGAGAGCTCATGGGCCGCCACAGGAGAGACCTCCGACACGGCGCCGTCCATCACGATGAGCCTTGAGATCAGGAACGCAGTAAACGAGCTCAGGGACTTCATGTTCGAGCGCGTGTACGTTCCCAGCGACCTTGGCGAGGAGGGGCAAGCCGCCCGCAACATCGTTGGGCTTCTGTATCGCCACCTCCATGAGAGCCCGGAGCAGATCCCAGAGGAGTATCGGAACACCGATAGGCCAGTGGTAGACTACATCGCCGGCATGACGGATCACTTCGCTATGCACGTGGCAGAGGACATCCAGCCGGATATCGCAGCGGTGTTCAGAATGGCAAGACCATGACAACAATGACGACGTCAGATAGGATCCGTTTCCGCAGCGTAGGCAACCGTCTGAATCTCGTACGAGAACACCTCGAAGCGATGCAGAGGGATGTCCACGGCCTGGAGTACGCCCATTGGAAGGAAGAGGTGGACCAGCTCTGGAAGGGTATTTTCGAGCAGATTAGCAGCATGAGCGAGGGTACGCAGCGCAGCTCTCTGGAGTTGATCCGAGATGACTGGACACAGTTCCTCCAGTATTACGCGACCCTATCCGAGTGAGTCAGGAGCCAGACATGACCGAAGAAGAGCGGCAGCCAGACCTGGCACAGGCGAGGCGTACAGCCCTCATGGCCCACGCCGTCGTCATCAAGCTCAAAGAGATGGGGCTGCCTGAGGAGCTGGACGCTGAGCTGGCAACACTATCTACCGACCTGGGCGACCTCTGGGGCGCCCAGAAAGAGATGTCACGTCGCCTCGAAG
>CAUZNX010000327.1:0-3020 GCA_963580905.1 Dehalococcoidia bacterium
GAGGTCCGGATAGCGGCTCTAGACCCCAACCCCAATGTGGCTGGTAGTGGAGTTCAGGCCCTCGAAGAGGCCGGAGTCCAGGTACGAGTCGGCGAGGGCGAGAAGCGTGCAAAATTGCTGATGGAGGCCTACCTCAAGTACGTAGCGGAGGGCATGCCCTTCGTCACGGCCAAGTTCGCCATGACACTAGACGGCAAGATCGCCACTCGTACAGGCGACTCCAAGTGGATCTCGGGCGACAAGGCCCGGTGGGAGGTCCATGGGTTGCGCCGCACATCTGATGCCATCATGGTCGGCATCAACACAGTTATGGCCGACAACCCCCAACTCACTGCGCGGGATGAACGTGGCAAACCGAGGGACAGGCAGGCACTTCGGGTAATCATCGACAGCAAGGGCCGTATACCTCTAAACGCAAGAATGATATCTGAGCCAGGCGAGACGCTAGTGGCGGTGTCGACGGCCACCCCTGAGACACGTGAGTCTCTGGAAAAGGCTGGTTTCACGGTCGTGGGGGCGGGCGCTGATGATGGGTCCGTCGATCTGACGGCGCTGATGCGGCACCTAGCAGGCGAAATGAATATCACAAGCCTATGTGTCGAAGGCGGCGCCTCGATTCTGGGCTCACTGTTCGACCATGGCCTCGTAGACAAGGTCATCGCCTTCGTGTCGCCCACAATTATTGGGGGAGGGGACGCGCCGTCGCCGGTGGCAGGCCGTGGCGTCGAGCTGATGTCAGATGCCATCAAGCTGGAGCGAGTCAAGTGGGACCGCTTCGGGAGAGACATGGCCATCACGGGGTATTGCTAATGTTTACAGGCATCATCGAGGAGATGGGAACCGTCGAGTCGTTTGGAGACGGGCATCTTTCTGTGACGGCTTCCAAGGTCATGGAGAGCCTCAAGCTCGGCGACAGCGTGACAGTCAACGGTGCCTGTTTGACTGCGACTTCCATCAGGGATGACGGGTTCACTGTAGACGTGGTCCCGGAAACTCTGCGACGCACGAATCTGGGTGAGCTTAAAGCGCGGGACGCCCTTAACCTGGAGCGGGCTGCACTGGTCGGCAGCCGGCTCGACGGCCACATTGTGCAGGGACACGTCGACGGCACGGGTGTCGTAGCTGCCGTCACGGCGGAAGACGAGGCGCTGATGGTTGCCGTGGACGCCCCGCCGGAGATCATGCGATACATAGTGCAGAAGGGGTTCGTGGCTGTGGACGGTACAAGTCTGACGGTTGTAGACTGTAGCGAAGATAGGTTCACGTTCACCGTCATACCCTATACCAGAGAGCATACGGTCATAGGATCTCGCAATCCGGGCGATCGAGTAAACATTGAGGTAGACATTCTGGCGAAGTACGTCGAACGTCTGACCGCCGCCGCCCGATAGGCGAATAGACAGGGCAATGCCACAGATATCCGTCGAACAAGCCATAGACGATATTCGCGACGGCAAGATGGTCATCATCGTTGACGATGAGGCCCGTGAGAACGAGGGCGACCTGGTAATGGCCGCCGAAAAGGTCACCCCAGAGGCTGTGAACTTCATGGTCTCCGAGGGGCGCGGCCTGGTCTGCGTCCCAATGGAGACCCAGCGCCTTCGTGAGCTAGAGCTCCCGATGATGGTCCTCGACAACACCGCCCGATTGAGCACCGCTTTTACGGTCTCCGTCGACGTTCTGGAGGGCACCACCACAGGCATATCTGCGCAGGATAGAGCTGCGACGGTGAAGGCGCTCATAGACCCCAAGACACGCCCCCAGGACCTTGGGAAGCCTGGTCACATTTTTCCACTGCGCTATGCCGAGGGCGGCGTACTGATCAGGACCGGACACACTGAGGCCGCCGTCGATCTGCCACGCATGGCAGGGCTATACCCGGCAGGGATGCTTTGCGAGGTCATGGCGGAGGACGGCACGATGGCCCGCATGCCTCAACTAGAAGAGCTATCAACCAAACACGGCATAGGCATCGCCACAATAGGCGACATCATTGCCTACAGACGCCATCGAGAGAAGCTTGTGGAACGGGTAGCGACCGCACGGATTCCGACCAAGTTTGGCGAGTTCGAGGCCATCTCATACCGGAGCATGGTCGATAAGGACGAGCATGTGGCGCTGGTCATGGGCGACATAAATCCGGACGAGCCCACGCTGGTGCGCGTCCATAGCGAGTGTCTTACCAGCGACGTGTTCGGCAGTATTCGATGTGATTGCGGCGACCAGGTGGCCCTCGCCCAGCGTGCCATCGCCGACGAAGGCAAGGGTGTATTCGTATATATGCGCCAGGAGGGCCGTGGAATCGGCATCCATAATAAGCTCAAGACCTACAATCTCCAGGACGACGGTCTCGACACTGTCGACGCCAACGTCAGACTCGGTTTCGCCCCCGACATCCGTCACTACGGTGTAGGCGCGCAGATACTTATTGACGTGGGCGTGGGCAAGATGCGCGTTATGAGCAACAATCCAAAAAAACTGGCCGGTCTGGAGGGCTACGGCGCCCTCGAGGTCGTCGAGCAGGTGCCCATTAAAGCCCAGCCTAATAGCGAGAACGCACGCTATCTCGAGACCAAGCGCAAACGCATGGGCCACCTTCTCGACGAGGTCGATACCAACGACGGCCGGTCCTGATGGCCTCCCGGCTGCGGGGAAATCTGACGGGCAGGGGACTGAGGGTCGGCATCGTGGTCGCCCGTTTCAACGAGAGCATCACCACGCGACTTCTGGAGGGCTGCGAGGCCGCACTCTCCAAGTGTGAAGTGGCGTCGGATGATGTCAAGGTGGCCAGCGTGCCGGGGTCCTTCGAACTCCCGGTGACGGCAAAGCGGATGGCTGAATCGGGCAAATTCGACGCTGTCGTTTGCCTTGGCGCGGTAATACGAGGTGAGACGGACCACTACGAACACATCGGCGGTCAGGCGGCGCGGGGTATCACGGATGTGGCCCTCGCCACCGGCGTCCCCGTGGTGTTCGGTGTGCTGACCACAAACACGGTAGAGCAGGCCGTCGCCCGTGCG
>CAUZNX010000328.1:0-3013 GCA_963580905.1 Dehalococcoidia bacterium
TGGCGTCACTATGCGTGACGTGGCGGAGACATCGCTGCGTCAGGTAGTCGGCTCTCGGAACATCGATGATGTTCTCACCACCGGAAAAGAGGATGTGCAGTCGAGCACCAGAATACAGCTCCAAGCCCTGCTCGACACCTACGTGACGGGAATCAACATCATCCAGGTGCAGCTCCAAAACGTGAACCCTCCGAGCCAGGTTCAGGACGCCTTCGACGACGTTGTCAGGGCCAAAGAGGACAAGGAACGGATCATCAACCTGGCCAGTGCGTATGAGGAGGAGATTCTCCCGACCGCCAGGGGCGAGGCGGCTCGTTCCATCGAGAACGCGGAGGCCTTCAAGGCGCAGCGTGTGAACCTGGCTATAGGCCAGGCGGAGCGTTTCATCGCGATCCTGTCCGAGTACCGCAAGGCGCCCGACATTACCCGTCAGAGGCTCTATTTGGAAGCGATGGAGGAGATCCTCCCTGGCGTGACCAAGTTCATCGTGGATCCCGGTACAAACATCGTCGTCGTGACCAAGGAAGCGGAGGCAGAGAACATACTGCCCCTGCCAAGTGAGTAGCACCCAATGAAAATTCTTGTAATCCTGATTGTTATAGTCGCCATCTTGGGCGCTATTTTCGTTCCCCAATTCCTGTATATCGTAGACGAGACACAGGTCGCTGTACTCACTCGATTCGGTGAGCCCCGCAAGCAGATAACGAGTCCAGGCCTCTACATCAAAACTCCGTTTGCGGAGCAGGTCACGTACCTGGACAAGAGGCTGCTCATATTCGACGCCCTCCCTGACTCACTGATCACAAAGGACAAAAAACGGCTGGTGATTGACGTGTACGCCCGTGGTCGCATCATCAACCCCCTCCTGTTCGTTGAGACAGTACGAACGGAGTCTCAGGCAGTCTCTCGCGCCGTCGATATCCTCACATCCGAGTTACGCGTAGAGATCGCACGAGACGACCAGTCCGAAATCATCCAGACGAGTCGCGAAGCGATCATGCTTCGTGTCAGGGACGCCGTAGCGCCCAAGCTGCTGCCTTTCGGTATTGAAATCATAGACGTCCGGATCAAACGGGCGGACTTCCCCGGAGAGATCGCCAACAGCGTTTACGAACGCATGAAGGCGGAACGAAAACGTATTGCCGACCGGGAGCGAGCGGCCGGTGCGAAGGCCGATCTGGAGAAGCGCTCCAACGTGGATCGTGTTGCAGTCGAGATCAGGTCTGCCGCGACGCGGGACGCCGACATCATTCGAGGTTGTGGCGAGGCGGAGTCGATCGCCATATTCGCGGACGCCCTGAGTCGCGACCCCGAGTTCTTCACTTTCCAGCGCTCCCTGGAGACATATACCAAATACTTCGACAAGAACACCACGATCGTGGGCTCGGCCCAGGACCTCGGTCAGGTCTTTGAAGATGTCCGGCACGCGATGGCAAATTCGGCGGCTGCGCCCGACGTAGTCCCTGGCACCGGGGTTGACGATGTGGCCCTCGAGTCGAGCTGTCAAGAGGTTGAGGCCGTGACCGCCGCGAGAACTCTGCTTGCAAACGACCTGGACACAGAGCCCAGGGCTCTGATTATCCAGAGTACCGATGAGGTCGACTGGGCCAACGCTGCTATCGGCTGCGAAGAGGCTGGCGTCTCTTACGCCCAGGTGATCACGCCGGGTTACAGGATGGTGTTCGAGTTCGAGGGCGAGACCTACGAGGTCCACACCAGCGCCGACGGCAAGCAAGTTGCCCGCTGCGAAGAAGAGCCCGAGAGCGGCGCCTAGGCTGCCACAGACCCAAGAGAAACCTCACCTCAGTCCTCTCCCTCTGACGGGAGAGGACGCGAGACCGGCCCCTTCTCCCCTCGTGGGGAGAAGGCTAGGATGAGGGGTTCTACCCCTTCCACGCACGTCATTTCCACCCCATCATTCTGTAATTTTGCCTGCGAGGCCAACAGCCATGTCACCCAAAGCGGATGCGAAGGGCCTGGAGATGAGGCGTCTCTGAGATTCGCTGGCCATGCTTGGTCACCCACCCCACATGCTTCTCCAGGGACCTTCGCAGGACGACATGGAAAGAAATCTCGACTAGCGCCGAGTGTATCTGCCCATCAGCTCGCCCTGCGCCAGGATGGATCCATTCATATCACGTACTAGTTCGGCCTTGGTGGCCCCCGGACCTAGACCAAAATCAGCGTCTAACGCACAGACCTTGAAGAAGTAGCGGTGCTGTCCGCCACGTGGGGGATACGGCACGCCATAGGCTGTCCTGCCGAAGTCGTTCTTGCCCTGCCTGGCGCCCCCGTCCAACGTGTTCGAAGGTGGCACGCCCTCTGTAGCCCGTCGTCGTCAGGGGATATGCCATAGACAACCCAATGTACCCAGGTGCCGCCGGGGGCGTCCGGATCGTCCATGATGACCGCGATTCGTCTTGGTGCCTTCGGGAATCCCGCTCCACGAGAGCTTCGGGACACGTCGTCGCTGTTGCACGAATGCTGGGCCGGTATTGAGCTGCCATGCGTGAATGCGCTGCTCGTGATCTCTATCGCCACGGTGGTCTCCTTGACCTACGGCTGGTAGGTGACGGCCTCTGTCTCCTCCTACGAGCATGCCAGGCTCACGAAGGCTGCTACAGTCACGGCGGCTGCGATCATGAGGGTAAAGGCGCGTATGTTGAATATTAGTCGTTCCTTTGGATGTCCGTGGGTCTCGTGCCCCTCCACTTTCAGAGTGGTGGCGCACTCGTAACTTTTGGCAGTGCGGCCGGGTTGTCAACGGGCCACTGGCCTGGGCAAAAAGGCCTCAGTCCAATACGGAATATCTGGATCGAGGACTCGTGATTCATTCCGAAATGGCGCTATAATAGCGAACATATTCAATAGGTGGTCCGCTTACTTTTCATGACTAGCCCAGGCATCAGTATCCAGGTCCTCGACGACTTTGCAGACCTTGTCAATGAGGTCGACCTCACAGAAGCTGTCGCCGCCGCACTGGTGGCAGGCTCAGCGGAAGATGACGCGAACG
>CAUZNX010000329.1:0-3012 GCA_963580905.1 Dehalococcoidia bacterium
GCTGGAGTTTATGAGCGATGGGTAGACCTTGACCGGTCGCAGGTTGGCGAAGGCGTCCAGGTTCTTGCGCATGGCGAGGATGGCGTCCTCGGGGCGGACTGCAGCTCGGGTATCGTCCCACTTAGGCCCGCCGACAGCGCCGAACAGGATGGCGTCTGCGCCGTCGAACATCTCCGCCGTCTCGTCGGGCAGCGCCGTGCCGAATTCGTCGATCGCGATGCCGCCGATCTTGCCGTAGGTCAGGTCGAACTCGTGGCCGTGGCGAGCACCGGCCGCATCCATCACCTTGAGTGCCTCGGCAATGACCTCGGGGCCGACGCCGTCACCGGGCAGAACCGTTATCTTGAATTTCATGTCTTGTCCTAACTGTGGCACGTTTGACTCGTGCCGCGTGCGCTTGGATTGATGGGCCTGGGTATTATATGTCAGATGTCTTGTGATGGTTGGGCGCGGTGGTGCGGTCCTTTTGACGGTGGTTCGACAGGCTCACCCACAACGCTCGCCCTTGTCGAACAATTGAAAAGGCCCGGCTCGTGTTCGCGAGCCGGGCCTTCTTAGTCAGGTCAGGACGCTGCGCGCCTAGGCCTCGTCGATGCGGACTGGGACCGGTGCGGGGACCGCTCCGGCCACCGCGATTACTGCCGTAACGATGTATACGGCGCTTTCCGTTTTTTCGGGCCAGAGTTCCACTGAACATACGCCGCGACTGGTCTCGCAGAACTAGGTTCTATCGCACCACGATATTGACCAGGCGGCCCGGGACGTAGATCACCTTGACTGTTGTCTTGCCCTCGGTGTGGACCATGACCTTCTCAGAACCGATTGCCGCCTGCTTCGCCGCGTCCTCCTCAATGGAGGCCGGGACCTGGATTCGGTCGCGGAGGCGGCCGTTGACCTGTACGACCAGCGTGATTTCGTCTTCGGCGGCTATCTCAGGGTCCCATTCGGGGAGCGTCTGGTTGTGGATGCTGTCCGAATGGCCAGCACGCTCCCATAGCTCCTCCGTGATATGTGGCGCCAGTGGAGCCATGAGCAGCAGCAGTGTTTCGGTGGCCTGTTCCCAGGTCTCGGAAGAGACGTCCGCCCGCTTCCAGGTGCGAGCCATCGAATTCGTGTACTCCATGAGCGCCGCGATGGCCGTGTTGTACTTGAACTTCTCCAGGTCGTCGGACACCTTGCGGATAGTCTGGTGGACGAGCCTGGTCAGATCCCGCGCCGACCCTTCGTCGATGGTCGCGCCCTTTAATGCCGCCGGATCTCGGTGCGCCAACTCCCACACGCGGTTCGTCCAGCGGAACATCCCGTTCAGGCCCGAGTCGTTCCACTCGCCGCCCTGGTCCCACGGTCCCAGGAACATCAGGTAGCAGCGCATGGCGTCGGCTCCGACGCGCTTTACGAAATCATCCGGGGCGACGACGTTGCCCCTCGACTTGCTCATCTTCTCGTGCCCGGAAATGATCGTGCCCTGGTTGAACAAGCGCTTGAATGGCTCGTCGAATGAGAGCAGTCCCAGGTCCCTGAGGGCCTTGACGAAGAACCTGGCATAGAGCAGGTGCATGACAGCGTGTTCTACGCCGCCAGTGTACTGGTCGACCGGAACCCATTTTGCAGCCGCTTCGGGGTCGAATGCAGCCTCTGAATAGTTGGGGCTCGTGTACCTGAGGAAGTACCATGACGAGTCCACGAACGTGTCCATCGTGTCGGTTTCGCGTTTTGACGGCTTGCCGCAGTCGGGACAGGGCACGTTCAGGAAGCCCTGGTGGAGTGCGAGCGGCGAGTCGCCGGTCGGCAGGAACTCGGCGTCCTCGGGCAGCACCACGGGCAGGTCCTTCTCGGGGACCGGCACTGCGCCGCAATCGTCGCAGTAGATGATGGGAATTGGCGTGCCCCAGTAGCGCTGTCTGGAGACGAGCCAGTCTCTGAGCCGATAGTTGACGGAGCGCTGGCCCCAGCCCTGCTCCTCGACATGGTTCGCGATCTTTTCCATGCCTTCGCTGCTGGGGAGGCCGTCGAATTTCCCGGAATTGACCTGGACACCCTCGTCTGTGTACGCCTCTGAGAGGGTGTCATCGCCCCCGTCAGGCGGCGCTATGACGACCTTGACAGGCAGGCCGTATTTTTGTGCGAACTCGAAGTCTCGCTGATCGTGGGCGGGGACCCCCATAACAACGCCGGTGCCATAGGTCGCCAGCACGTAGTCGGCCACCAGGATGGGTACGCGTTCGCCGTTGACCTGGTTGATGCAGAAGGATCCGGTTGTGATACCGGTCTTTTCCTTCTCGGTGGAAAGCCGTTCAATATCGGTCTGGTGCCGAGCCTGCTCGATGTACGCGGCGACCTCGTCACGGTGCTCCTCGGTCGTGAGCACGTCCACCAGGGGGTGTTCGGGCGCTAGCACCACGAATGTCACGCCGAATATGGTGTCGATTCGGGTGGTGAAGGTCTTTACCGAGGCCTGATCGAGCCCGTACTCGGAGATGTCGAACTCGATTTCGACACCCTCGCTACGCCCGATCCAGTTTGTCTGCATCGTGTTGATCTTCTCTGGCCAGTCCATTTTCGACTGATCGAGAAGTTCGTCTGCGTACTCGGTTATGCGGAAGAACCACTGGTTCATGTCCCGCTGGATGACTGGCGTATCGCATCGCTCACATAGGCCGTCGACGACCTGCTCGTTGGCGAGGACTGTCTTGCACGACGGGCACCAGTTGACTGGCGCGAAGCCCCGATAGGCCAGCCCCTTCCGATAGAACTGGAGGAATATCCACTGGTTCCAGCGGTAGTAATCCGGCGTGCAGGTGACCACCTCGCGGTCCCAGTCGTACATCGGGCCGATGGAGCGGAGCTGGCCTCGCATCTTGGCCATGTTGTCCATCGTCCATGTGTAGGGGTGGATGCCACGTTCGATGGCGGCGTTCTCCGCGTTGAGCCCGAAGGCGTCAAAGCCCATGGGATGCAGCACATTGAAGCCCTGCATCCGCTTGAGGCGTGCGTGGACATCGGCGCCCGACA
>CAUZNX010000330.1:0-2961 GCA_963580905.1 Dehalococcoidia bacterium
CGGAACACCGCTGAGAATGCGGCCTACTCGGCTGAGAAGCTCGTCGCCGACAACGAGGACAAGGTTACCGACGAGCTGAAGGAAGAGATCAATGGCCATATCGAGGCCGTGCGGACCGCGCTGAGTAGGGAGGATATCGAGGCGATCAAGTCTTCCTACGAGACGCTGCAGGCAACCATCCAGAAGGTTGGCGAGCTGGTCTACGCCCAGGCCGACGACCCCGAGGGCGGACCCCCCACTGAGGGCGGTGAGGCTCCCGGCGAGGATGGCGAGGGCGGCGAAGACTCAGAGGGCACGGTCGAAGGCGAGTACCGCGAGGTATAGGCGGAACTGCAACAGGACGTAGCAAGGGCCGCACCGGTGATTCCGGTGCGGCCTTTTTTTTGTTTTGGGCGTATGTCATTTTGAAGGGGCCAACAGTGTGTTGTGCGAGATGGAGGGCGGGTGGTGAATACTAGACGGGAGTGATCATCCCTACCATCACGCCATCCGCAGGCCATGCACCGGAAACACCTCGCGCTGTAGCTCAAGAATGCTCTCATCGGCGAAGCTGCTTGCTTTCTGCTGGTGTGGTGCAAACTCGGACATGTCGTCATGGTCCCATAGTGTCGTTGCGCCGTGGCGTTCGGTGTAGGAGTCGGGGATGGCGTCTGGCAGTTGGGTGTCGAGCATGATGGCGTAGGCGGCTGTCCAGGCTCGTGCCACCGCGTACACGTCGTAACCACCACCCCCGAGCGCGAGCCATTTGGGGGCTGTGTCGGCCAGGTCGGATACGGCCTCTGCGAAACCTTGAATGGTGAGGCCCAGGTGAGTGATGGGATCGCGGTAGTAGGAATCTATGCCGAGCTGGGTCACGACCACGTCAGGAGCGAAGGCTTCGAGCAGCGGTGGCACGACCTCGCGGAATGCCCGCAGGTATACCTCGTCCCCCGTGTAGGGGTGTAGTGGCAAATTTACGGAGTATCCGGTGCCCTTGCCCGTGCCTGTCTCGTTCACGAAGCCGGTACCCGGGAAAAGGTATGAGCCGGACTCGTGGACCGAAATGTTGAGCACCGCGTCGGTGTCGTAGAAGGCATACTGAACGCCGTCGCCGTGGTGGCAGTCTATGTCCACGTAGGCGACCTTCATGCCGCGGGCGAGTAGCTCCTGGATCGCCAGGACCGGGTCGTTGAAGACGCAGAAGCCAGACGCGTAGCCCGGCATTGCGTGATGCAGTCCCCCGAGGATGCTGAAGGCCCGGTCGAATCCGCCTGACGCGAGTAGTTCCGCAGCGACCATCGAGCCTCCCGCCGATATGGCCATTGCACCGTACAGGCCGTCGGAGACCGGGTTGTCGCCGGGCCCAAACCCGAAGGCCGGAATGTCGCCCGGGCGGACGCTTTTCACATATTCGAGGTACTCGGGCTTGTGGAAGCGCAAGACTTCGTCGTCGGTTACCGGTCTCGGCTCGACTAGGGCCGCTTCTGGGAGGTCGAAGATACCGTAGTCCCGGAGTAGATCATGGGCATACTGGAGCCGGATTGGCTTCATGGGGTGGCTATCAGGGAGGACGAATGAGGAGAGTTTGTCGGAGTATATGAAGGCGGCTTTGCGAGTCATTGGTTTGTTCCCCCCGTGGTGAGGCCACTTGCTGAAACGATGTCCATCGTAGCTGATTATGGCGTGGCGACTCAAATGTTTCTTTTATAGGGCTGAGGGCGGGGTGGGAGCGTGGCCCTAGAGCTCTGGCCTATCGTGTGGCAGAAGAAAAAAAAGAAGAAAAAATTTGTGAGGGACGCCCTCACACTCCCGGCATAGGGGCTGTGCCCCTCTGCACACCTCCTGAGGATTCCGGTCTACCCCGCGGGGTTCCGCCCATAGTTAGCATTGTCGAATCACCGTGGTGTCGTTGCCTCCGTGGTTGAGGCTACTTGTATCGGATTATTGTGTGGTCACTCAAATGGGGCGAGGAAAAGCGACTTCGTGGGCCAGATGCTTTGCGGGGGGGAGGTGAGAAGAAAGAAAAGAATAATAACTAGATCATTCTGAGGGACAGCCTCAGGCTCCCGGCAGAGGGGCCGTACCCCTCTGCCCACCCCCAAAGGCTAACAGGGTCAGGCAAGTTCCCCTGCACCGACTAAGCGTGCGCAGCACCCCTACTCGGGGTTCGCAGCTTCTTCGTCTGGTTGGGGGCCGCGGAGCCAGTTCATGAGCCATCGCCAGGCGGTGGCGATTACCGCGATCATGAATGCGCCGGAGATCATGCTTGCTGTGGCTACGGAGCCAATGTCGGGGCGGGTCAGGATGACCGGTTGGCCCTGTAGGTCGGCCTTCCAGAGCTGCTCGAGCTCATCGACCGTGACGCCGTAGGTCATGCTGATGGCATCGCCAATCCTGTTTCCATCGTTGATGGTGGCAATCAGCTCGCCCATCTTGTCGCGACCGTAGGCAGCGACCATGAAGTTGACTGTGCTCCATGACTGGGCATAGAAGACGCCGACCTCACTCGGCTTGCCAGGTTGGTTGCCCATATTTCTGAGGTGAAGCAGGTCGTTCGCACGATTGGCCCGGGACACAGTCGCTGCCCTGCGAGAGCCACTACTTTCGAAGTAGGTCGAGAGCCCCTCGTTCAGCCACGAGGGGACTCGTGCCAGGGGGGAGTCGATGGCGCTGTTTAGCAGCAGGTGTGTGGCCTCGTGGACCATCGTATCGGCGCTGAGGCCCTGCATGACGAAAAGGCCGTACTCGCCGAAGGCAAATCCACCGTAGAGGTGGGTACGGGTGGCGGCGTTGCTGGTGAATGGGAAGGCTCGGCGCGCCTCCAGGGTACCGTTGACGATAACGGCCTTCATGGGGACGAACTCGGTCACGCCGAACATGTACCTCACTGCGTCGAGCTGGCCGATCACGTCGTCGACGACTCTTTCGACCGATTCCTGGGACAGGTTGTGGAACCGCACGGTCAGGTCGCCGCGGGTCAGC
>CAUZNX010000331.1:0-2960 GCA_963580905.1 Dehalococcoidia bacterium
GGCCAGTTGTGTCCCCCGCCCTATCATCCCTGCGCTGCGCCCCATGGGCTCGGGTTTGATCCAGGTCTCCGCCCAGCGTTCGTCACACACGAGATTAACCCGCCCCTCCTCCACAACCGCGTCCCGCTTTGAACTCACTTCGACGGCAACGGACAACTCGTCGCCCAGCATGTGTGTCCCCTGGTCGAGGTTCACTTGCAGTCGAAGGGGGCTCCGGAACAAAACTGGCAGTAAGAATCCGAGCAATCCACACCTCCAGCGATTTCGGTCTCTCGCGAGACGCAAGGGAATGGTAGCCACCAACCGCGGCCAGGTCAACGCCTGTTAACGCGGGGACCAGAAACCCATCGCTCCACTGGCTATCGGTAGGATTGACGGCGGCTGATCGAGGCTCGCAACAAGAATTTGCGAACCTAGTAACAGGCCGCTCACGTCGGAGATCACTCCTCCGACTGGTCTGCCTGAAAATACGAGGGCATCGCTGTCCGGGGACCAGACCTGATGGGAGTAGGAAAACTGATCGAAGAATTGGAACAGCGTGATCTGGGGTCCACTTGGCTTGAACTCTGTGACAAACTGATCGTTCCCGTCCTCCATATCCAGTACTTGCCAGCGAAAGACCCCGGCCTGATCGGCCAGCGTTACGTACGCGAGCTTGGAACTGTCCGGGGACCAGTAAAATGCGATGAGGGTGTCATCGATGACCGGCCCGATGCTCGTGCCATCTGCTCGGAAGAACTCAATGGTGTCGTAGATACCGCCCACGGATATCCTGGAACGGGCCAGGGCCAGCGTACTGCCGTCAGGCGACCAACGGAATGCTACACCGGACTCCACCGACCCGAAAGTGGTGCGTTCGTGGGATATGGCTTCCTCAATTACTAGGTCTCGGCCTCCATCGCTATTGGGGACCACCAGGGTGTATCGGTCTCCGGACGGCCACCACGCAGGTGCGCGGTATTGTGAGTCGCGGTAGTCAAGGGCAGTCACGAGCTTCTCACCCTCGGAATCCACGATGAAATGCTCCTCTTCACCGTGCACGACCAGGTAACGTGAGTCCCCGGACCAGGATGCATAGAGGGGGGCTCTTTCAAGAATTTTCTCGGCTGAACCTGGGTTGTCTGTGTGCAATAAATACATGGCCAGCTGCTCTTGCCTGCTGGCGACAATGGCCAGCCGACTGCCGTCGGGGGACCACAACGGGTAGTGCGCCATGCTTGGCAGAATTGCGCCTGTTCCAGGCTCGTTTCTGAAAACGACCTGCGGCGATTCCTCGCCCTGACTATAGGAATAGAGCGCGGCAGGCTCTCCGGAATCAAGGAACGTGCCGGAAAAGACGATACGGTCCCCCGTCGGAGACCAGACAGGCCAGATGAAGAAGCCATCGCCGGGGTCGATCCTCGACGGGCTGATGCCTTGCGGTCCGGTGAGGAACACACGCCCCTCGTCGTCAGAGTAGGCGATCAGGTCCAGTTCCCCTTCCCGTCCCTCCGCAAAGCGCACGGCGGCAGAAGTAGTGGGTATTTCCGAACCTGGAACACTCGTCCCTGAGGCGGGCGCTGACGTATCGCTGCCCTCCAGCGTGGGGTTTTCGGGTTCGGTGCCAGACGGCGCAGATGCTCCGCATGCTGTGGCAACGAGAACCAGCAGCAGGTACCCCGTGACGATTGTGATTCGGCTGTGTCCCAATAGACCTATGATGATCCGCACTCTTTCTCCCTTGTCAAGTACTACGGCCTGGACATACTACGGGATTTGGATGCGGCAGAGGTCATGCGATCGTGCGGCGGTGAAACGGGTGGAGTGCCCGAGACGCAGATCCTGCGTCGCTAGAGGCCCTGCGTGGCAACGGAGATCACAGCCCGTCGAGATACCTCCGCAAAGCCGAGCTTTTCGGCGATGCGGATCGACGCAAAATCGTCGTCCATCGTGGTCCAGACCGGCACGAGCCCGAGCCGCTGCACTTCTTCGGCGACCAGTGAGGCCGCGGAGGTTGCGAAGGCTCGTCCGCGCCAGGGTTCGAGTGTCATGACGCCGATGTCGGCATGCCGCTCGGTAATTGCCGAGGTGTAGGCGATTGTCACGACATCCCCATCGACAATCGCGCAGGCCACTACTCCTTCGCCTAGCAGTGTGTTCATGTCTCCGAACGCGCCAATCTGCAGTTGAGGAGGGGCAGCCGTCAGAAGGTGTGAGTCTTGCTGAGCGAGCCTTTGGACAGCGGTGTCATGGTAGTCGACCACCGGGGTTTTCAGGGTGTGGTAGACGACCGTTTCATAGTTCATGCTAAGGCCTGTCTGTTGTTCGACGGCGGCGCCCAGCAGGAGGCCGACAGGTTTTGGGGCACTGACGCGCCTCCACCCCGTCGCGACGTCAAGCAACTCCTTGATTGCGTCGAGGCTTACTCCGAAAGCGTAGACGTCCCCCTGCAATGCCAGGTTTTGGACGATAGCAGCTTCGGCCGGCTCGTCGCCAATGAATGCGCTGCAAAGTCCCCGCCTCAGCAGATGCACAGCGATGGTCGTCTCAGGCGTATCGCCTAAGGCCTCGGCCAGCAAATGTCGTTCTTCATCACCGATCGGTGTGCGCCTCACCGTCGACTCCTTTCATCCTTGACCGGCTCGCAAATCTAACTCTGTTACATGTACCCAGGGAATAGGTTTGCTGGCCGACTCGTACGCCCCTCTCGTTTGCGATTAGTGACTATTTTACGTGTGAACAACACCCTCGAAGCCACAGCGTATCGCAAACGCTTCACGCGCGCTCAAGACTTTGGTGGTCCCTCTCACGCCTGTCTGGCGCGCTCATTTCAACAGGGATACAGATCGCTATCAGCGAGTCCAACGCTCCACCCGCTGCGATGTAGGAATCAATTCAAAGCTTTCTTGTGCGAACGCATTGAGAGGGAATCCCGGAACCTGTGTTACTCTTAATAGGTAGACATGCTGCGTTGCGAGCCA
>CAUZNX010000332.1:0-2959 GCA_963580905.1 Dehalococcoidia bacterium
GTTGCCCCATCTTGCAAGACACCGCCACTTACCACAGGGACCCCATTGACCAGAACATGGACCATTCCGTCTGGCGGCAGTGCCGGCTCCGCGTAGGTCGCCCTGTCTATGATGCGATCAGGGTCAAAAGCCACAAGGTCCGCATCGGCACCGACCTGAACTCTACCCTTGCGTTTCATTGCCGGCGTGCGATGCTCAAGCCGCTGAGCAGGCATCAACGACGACTTCCGAAGTGCATCCATCAGCGTCAGAATGCCCCTCTCCCGAACAAAATGGCCCAGAACACGGCTGTACGAGCCCGCCGTCCTAGGGTGGCCCTTGCCATCTTCCAGATAGCCGTCCGTGGCGATCGACGTGAGCGGGCTGGTGACTGCTATGTCGACGATGTCCGCCGGGATCATATGCATGATTACCATGCCGTTGGTCTCGCTGTATTCGGCGAAGGTCCGGGCAGTCAGACGCTCCCCTGTCTCCGTCCACTCCATGTCCTCATAGCTTATGCCCAGCTTGGTCTGCCAATCGTCATCCGCCAAAAACGCCGCCCCCATCTCCGTCATGCCGGCAGCGTACGGATAACATTCGGTGGTCACATCCATACCCCTGGATCGAGCCTCTTCGATCATCTGGAGTAGCTTAGGGACAGCCTGCCGACCGGTGCTGGAGATGTGCACGAGATGCAGGCGCGCGCCGGTGATTGCCGAGGCCGCCAGAATCTCCTCCATCCCCTCAATCGAGTCCATCGGTCCGATGAGTCCACTGCCACGCATATGTACGTGGCATACCGCGTCATATTTCGCCGCTACCCGAAAGACCTCCAGGATCTCCCAGCGTGAGGCCGCAATTGTGTATGCAATCCCAAACCCGACGGCGAGACCGCCTCGCTGAAGGCCCCGTTCAATGTCGCCCAGTATCTCGGCCATCTCCTCATCAGTAGACTCGCGATAGGCCGCATCAGCTATGGGCACTATGTTGCCAGGGTCTGGTATCACCTTCATCCGTACAGGAATGTGCCCGGCACTGGCGCCGAAATTTACGAGTGAAGAGCCTTCGCGCTCCCCATACCAGGCATCAATATCGGCTGCCCCAACCTCGAGCTCCAAACAGGAGGTCACCCCATCGCGAGCCTGAACCTCATAGTTTTCGCGGTTCTGTCCGTGGCTGTGCATATCGATGAACCCGGAGGACACGACGAGCCCGGTAGCGTCGATTGTCGACCTGCCCTCGAGAGCGCCTTCCGAAATTGCCACAACCCTGCCGTCCGTGATACCGACATCCCTCACCCCATCAAGGCCAGACTCTGGGTCCATCACTCTGCCTCGTGAAATCACGACGTCATACAGGTTGTTCAAATCCTATCCCTCCCGGACATTTTCGATCAGTTGCTCGACGCAGTGTATCCCCCGACCTTTCGGCGAGTCCACTCCGTCCATCGCACCCAAACTACTTCAATTCTCGAATTCTCTTCTGAGTCGAGATCACTACACTAGAAGCGACCAGAAGCCCTACTGCCATGATTCCTATGGTGAGCCGACTTCCCAGGGCGTCGAACGCGAACGCAACCAATACAACACTAAAGGGCAGTAGCCCGGCGTTCATCGTGAATATGCTGGTTGTGCGCCCGCGAAATCTGTCCTCCACGTTCTCCAGTACCAGGGTCTGGCTCAGCGTCAGGTGAACCGCGTTCCCGAACCCGAATACGATCAGGACTGCGGCTCCCGCAGAATACACCGGTACAGACGCCACCAGCAGCAGCGCGGAGCCAGCCGCAAAAGAACCCATTACGAGTAGTACGCCACGTCGCGTCTGCCCCAGCGAAGCAACCACCAAGGATCCGATCAGCGCACCTAGACCCATCAAACTTACGAGCAGTCCATAGGCCTCTGACTCCTGATGGTAGACATCCACCACCACGACAGGTAACAGGAATCCAAAGGGATTGGACAGGTGATTGGTCACCAGACCATAGGCAAGCAACGACAGCAACAACGGATTGCGCCACACATTGCTCAGCCCCTCCTTGATGCCACTCATCATGGAGGCTGTCTTCGCAGAGTCAATGGCTGCAACCGACTCCTTGATCTTGGGTATAGTGATCGTAAGAACCATAGACATCGCCGCCATAATCGTGATGGCGTAGTACACACCGCCCGGCCCGACCATGCCGTAGAGCACCCCGCCCACGGCAGGCGCTACCAGTGACGCTGTGCTCAGGGCCGCAGTGTTCAGAGCGATCGCGTTCCCAAGCTTCCGTTGCCCTACGATCTGAGGGGTGATCGCATAGAGGGCCGGGTTCACGAATGCTACGAAGACCCCTTGAAGCGTCGACACCACCAGCAGAAGTTGCCAGCTCACAAAGCCCATCGTGATTGAAATAGCGCCGACAAGCCGGGTAATCGCGATTGCGCCGTGCCCTATCTGGATGAGGCGCTTCCTGTCCATCCGGTCGGCAATAGCGCCACCAAAAAGAGCGAGCGCCCCTAACGGCAAATTCCCACCAGCACTAACCAGGCCGAGGATGGTGGATGACTCGGTAATGTCGTAGACGAGGAGTCCGCGGGCCACGGATTGCATGTGGAAGCCGCCCCAAAGCAGAACCATGCTGAGCCAGAGGCGCAGAAAATCGAAGTTCGCCAGGGAACTGAATGTTTGCCGCCAGCCGTAGATCGGTGGGTCCCTCGTGGTATGTAGTCGTGCCCGCCGGGTGGACTTGGGCCTGCGGAGTGTACATGTACAGCCTATCTGGAGCAAATGAACCGAGCCATTCACGGAGACTACCTGGCTTTCGTGCTGCAGATCACATCCATCAGATACCCAAATGCATGCGAAGACACTCGGCCACTATGGGGGTTTTCATACCAGTCTTCGACGCCGTGGAACCCTAGGATAGATCAAGGACTGGGCCCCCGATCTTGAATCGACCCGCCGGGGAACGCGCAGACGACATATTCGCTATCGTGGC
>CAUZNX010000333.1:0-2957 GCA_963580905.1 Dehalococcoidia bacterium
GTTACTCATCGAGTGGGGTCTGTCCGACAGCATATCCACCCGAACCTTGACCAGCCCGCCGCTCTCCATTTTGCACAGCATGACGCACGACGCCTCGTTCTCGTACAGGTCGCCCCGCGGGTCGGCATATCGTCGCCCACTGCCGGCGCATGCCACTGAAACGACCCGGTCGCCGTCCATCCACTGGAGGATCGGACCCAGGCTGTGGGTCCCATATGTGATGCCATTAATGCCCGACTGCCAGGTGCGCCTCCACTTGGTTATCTCATGGAGGGCCTTCCCTTCGTGAAGGTACTCGCCCTCGGCATAGTAAGGCGCGCCGAACAGCCCTTGCCGGACGATCTCTTTCACAATCTGGTTGGGGCGCTGATAGGTGTAGTTTTCAGCCATCATGTACGTCGCCGAGCTACGCCCTGCAGCCAACACCAGCTCCCTGCACTCCTCGACCGACACCCCCGCAGGCACCTCGCTGAGCACATGGACATTCTTGTTCAGGGCGGCAATGGCCTGTGGAACGTGGAACTGCATAGGTGTGCCCAGGATGACGGCATCCAGGTCCGACCGCGCCAGCATCTCATCGAAATCGAGATACTGCTCTTCAGCCCCGAGAGTCTCAGCCGCAACGGCCAGACCGTCGGCGTCGCTGTCACACACCGCGCGGACGCTGACAGAGTCGATGGCATCCAGCGCCAGCTTAAACCGCCCGCCCCGGCCAGCCGCTCCCACGATCCCCAGCGCTACCCGGTCATTCGCTCCCGTGATATTGGCCCTCCAATGCGGCGGTCACTTCTCGTCCGGGGTAACCTCATCAGGGGAATCCTCATCAGAGGACTCATCCACCTGGTCCAGCAGCGAGCGAACAAGCTTGCACTCATCGCATTCGCAGTCCTCGGGGTGCCGCCTACCCATCTCCTTGCGATGCAAAAATTCCGCATGGCCCGTCGGCTTGCCCTGCCGTCTGTTGGTGCAGCCCGCGCACATGCAGCCCCGGGGATGGCGACCTCGGTCTCCCGGTCGTTTCGAATACGGCATATGTTTGCACCCCCTGGCCTATAACCAGTCCACCGTCAACCTCACGTACGAGACCGACAAAGCAGCCACTTGATACGTGGCGTCATCACATCGAGCGACAACGCACCAATTGTAGCGTGATAGAGGGGATGGCATGCCACATCAGGCAACGAGCCACAGTAATCATGGGTCGATGGTGTCGCGCGGGTCCAGCCTCGCTGGAAGAGGATTTCAATCCCAGCGGCTTGATACCCTCGTCAATTGAAGGTTGTGCGGTAACCGCAACTGTTCGGTGGCGACACCCGTATGAGCAATCGAGGAGCCGAGGACCAGAACAACATAGTTGTCGTCCTACAGGTCAATTGAAGGCACGAGGCGTCATTACTTGGGATTCCAAATATGAACGGCGTGGGCATTGTCCGTAAGCTCATGCACTGTCGCGTGGCAATCTGAAAGCTCACGAGGAAGTCTGGGGAGGATCGTCGGAGCCACCCAAACGCCGTGCTGGACCGGGAGAAGGGATTCGAACCCTCGACATCCTCCTTGGCAAGGAGGTGCTCTACCGCTGAGCTACTCCCGGTCGCTGCCTGGCCTGTGAGGCCGCGCTGGTGCCGAGGGCCAGAATCGAACTGGCGACACCAGCATTTTCAGTGCTGTGCTCTACCGACTGAGCTACCTCGGCGCACCCACTATGGTATGCCCGCCGAGGTAGGAGTGTCAAGCTAAATCAGCCATCTGTGGTACCTGTAATTCATCCCCCGCCGCGCCGATGGTACAGCCGCTGCCGGGCCTTTGGCCCATGCCCCTCCTCTTACCTTGACGCCGCTCACGCGCTCATGTAAATTTACTTGCTAATCCCTATCCTCTGCAAAACAACCCTCAGCCCTCGACGAGGATCGCCAAGGAGGTCACAGTGGCTTCGAGTAACGGCAGCAACGGGCAACGAAAGCTCGTGGTAGTTCAGCTCTCAGGTGGCAACGACGCCCTCAACACGGTCGTCCCCTACGCCGACGGGCACTACTACGACAATCGCCCTGCCATCAACATCCCCCAGGACAACGTCATCCAGATCGACGACAACATTGGGCTCCGTCCGGGTATGGAGGCCTTCAAGCGCCTCTGGGACGAGGGCAAGCTCGCCATCATTCAGGGCATCGGCTACCCAAACCCCAATCGGTCCCACTTCCGCTCCATGGACATCTGGCACACGGCGTTGCCCGATGACATCGGCAACGAGGGCTGGCTCGGTCGCGCGATTCGCGACATGGACCCGAAGAGCGAGAACGTGCTGACTGGCGTCAACTTCGGTCGGGGCCTGCCACGGGCCCTCGGCGTTCGCGGCGTCCCCGTCGCCTCCGTCGGCAACCTGGAGACGTACGGCCTGTTCCCCGACATCAAAGACGAGTTCCTGAGGAAGTTTGCCCTGGAGACCTTTTCCAAGATGTACGGCGGCGAACGAGGCGGCGACGCCGTGCTCGACTTCCTCGGCCAGACCGGTGAGGATGCCCTCAAGGGTGCCGACATCCTTCGCACAGGCCCCGAGAAGTACTCCTCGACCATCGAGTATGCTTCCAACCCGATAGCCAACGATCTCAAGAGCGCGGCCCAGGTCATGTTCGCAGACCTCGGGACACGCATTTTCTACACGTCCCACGGCGGATACGACACCCACTCCGGGGAGCTTGCGACCCACGAAAAGCTCTGGGGCGAGGTCGCGCCGGCCATCGGCGATTTCATCGACGACATGGACGAGCACAAACAGGGCGACGACACGGCCATGCTCGTCTTCACCGAGTTCGGGCGGCGCGTCAAGGACAATGGTTCGGGCACCGACCACGGATCTGGCGGCATGGCCTTCGTCATCGGCAACAAGGTCAAGGGCGGGCTGTACGGCGAGTACCCCTCGCTCAAGGATGAGGACCAACTCGAAGGCGACATGCACGCCA
>CAUZNX010000334.1:0-2924 GCA_963580905.1 Dehalococcoidia bacterium
AGTGCCGGCGACGTATAGAGTCCTGTTTTGTACCCTTGCGCAGTCAGGATCGCCGTGATCATCGCCGCCGTGCTTCCCTTGCCCTTCGTGCCAGCGACATGGACGGTCGGGACGGACAGGTGCGGATTGCCGAGGCGGTCAAGTAGCAGCGTCATGCGCTGGAGGTGGAAGGTGCTGTGGCCGGGGCTGTGGGTACCTCGTTCGAAGTCCGCGAGGCTCATGATCCGGTCGACCGATTGCTCGTACCTGGTGTTCGTCGTTTCAGACACGGGTTAGTGGTCTCGCACGTTGCGCGGTATAAAGCCCAGGCTAATCTTCATAGCATCTACCAGGCCAATACGCTTGATGTAGTCGATGTTATCTCGCGGGGATCGCGGCGTAAACCCGAAGTGCGTCTCGACGGATGCCAGGTCTGTGGTGCTGTTGCCGCGCAACATTTTGAGCTGCCCTGGGGTCACAGGTGGCCTGGGCGTCATGGCCTCCAGAAGTGTGGCGACCGCGGTCATCACGCCCATCGGCGCGTGCAGCTTCTTGATCTTCGCACCCAGGGTTTCGGCTATCAGATCCACGATTTCGTCGTAAGTGAGCAAGACCGGTCCGCCGGCCTCGATCGTCTGATCCACCAGGGCCTCCGAGTCGAGGGTGGCGACCAGACACCTGGCGGCGTCTTCTACAGCTATCGGTTGGAAGAGCGCTTTGCCATCACCGGCCACCGGCACGATGGGCGCGACTTTCACGAGCGCGGCTATCGTGTTGAAGAACTCGTCGCCTTCGCCGAAGCCCACGGAGAAGCGCACTATGGTGTGGGGGATTTCGCTGCGCTCCACCTCCTGCTCGGCCATCCACCGGGAGTACAGGTACGGTATGTCTGGGTCCGACGTGGCACCGACGGTACTGGCATACACGAATTTGCGCACCCCCGCAGCGTCAGCCGCCGCCAGGATATTCTGCGTGCCCTGGTTGTTGATCTGCTGGTAGCTGGCCCCGCGCCTCTCTCGGATGACAGCGGCCAGATGGATGACAGCTTCAATCCCGTCGCATGCCACCTCGAGGGAAGCCGGTGAAAGGACGTCGCCCTCTACGGTGTCGCCCTGATAATCGGGCAGCGCATGCGCATGGGATGCGGAGTGAACGAGGACGCGTACGGATCGGCCCTCAGCGGCAAGGGCCGCTACGACCCGTCGGCCGACAAACCCGGTGGCCCCGGTGACCAGTATCATCGTCATCCTTGCCAGCGAACGAAGGCCCGTAACGCACGGCCTCCGTCGTCCTCTTTGCCAGGGTACGTAGTGCGCGCATCGATAGCGTCGCTATAGGAGTAAAGTCGAGCGTAGCAAAGGCGGGGGCGGGGTGTCAACGAAACAGGCTGGAGGTCGCGCACAGGTAGGGGAGCAAGTCTGGGGAACGACCCTCTTGAGGCGGGGGGCCTAAGCCGGACCTTCCGCATCGTCGGGGTCGTCCAACGGAGGAGGCGCGGGTTGGCGCTCCTCCCACTCGTTCCGGGCGATCTCCATGTATAAGAAGTCGAGCCCACTACGTCTCACCTGTTTGATCTCACGAAATCCTGACTTGGCGAAGCTGCAACGGGCACGCTGGTTCCAGTCCAGGGTGTGCAGGTAGACAAGCTCCATCGGGGTGGTCGTAAAGATGTGCACCAGGAGCGAGTCGACAGCGTTCGTGCCGTACCCACCGTCCCAATAGTCCCGGTCACCGATCATGATCCCCAGCTCGGTCTGCTTACGACGCTGATCTATGTCGTAGTACATGCAGTTGCCGATGTGCTTGGCGTCGTGGGTGTCGATGGCCAACCGCTTGGACGTGCTGCTCGTGTAGACGAGTTCGTCCCGTGAGTATCTCAGGAAATCCTCGAAGGACATCCGGATGGGGCGCGTTGCGTCGAGACGAGCCAGCTCGTCATCTACGCGCCACGAGTAGTCGTCAGGGGCATCCTCGATGCGCTTTTCCCTAATGACCACTCGGTCGCCACGGATGATCACCGCTCCGTCCTGATCCGGTTCAGGTTTGTTCCGCAACCATGGAAAGGCCCTTTTCAACTACCCGTACCTCATTCTGGTGTGTCATGGTTTCGAGCGCGTTGGGCGCAGGGAACCATTGGACATCGTCGAACTCACTGTCGTGGCGGGACATGTCTCCGCCGGTGTGTGTCATTAGGTAGTAGTAGACGGTTTTGTGGCAGCGTTCGCCGCCGGGAAGAAAGAACGAGTATTCGATGTCGCCAATGTATTTTCGGATGACCACCTCCAGCCCGGTCTCCTCGGAGACCTCGCGAAGGGCGGTCTGCTCACGCGTCTCGCCAGCCTCAGGCGTCCCCTTTGGCAAAGCCCAGAGGCTTTGAGAGGTTCGGCCACATAGGACCACTTCGGTCCCGCCTGGCCCCTCCCGGTACACGACCCCTCCGGCGGACTCTAGGCGTGCTGTCGGCCTCGTCGGACTCATTGGGCTCCTTGGGGCCCACGAGGCCTCAACCGATCAAGAACTAAGGCCATCTTATTCGTGAGCCGATCGGTCCGTCAAGGTAGATTTTGGTCGTGAAATAGGGCATCCGAGTTCCCGGATTGCCCCCGACAAAGCCTTGAAACGGCCGGACCGGAGCGATACAATACCTACAACATCAGAGATGCCCTTTAAGTCAGTCCTGTGAGGCTGGCAAGGTGCGAGATATCCTTGGCCTCCGTTCCAGCGGGACGGGCGCCAGGTTTCAACCTCTTGTCAGCAATACGGCAAGAGGTTTTTTGTTGTCCAGAACCATTTTGGAACCAGACGAGATCAGGCGGGCCCTGACGCGAGTCGCCCACGAGGTGCTCGAGAGGAACGGGGGCGCTGATGGTCTGGTGTTGATAGGGATTCACACGAGAGGGGTCCCGCTGGCAAGGCGGCTGGCGAGCCTCATCGAGCAGATCGAG
>CAUZNX010000335.1:0-2922 GCA_963580905.1 Dehalococcoidia bacterium
TACCTGTCATTCCCGAGACGCTTCCTGCCGGACCGCAGGCCGCGCGAGGATTCACCCTGGCCCGGCACCTCCGACTCTGTCTTCATGAGCAGCCGCGACGGCCTCCAGTGGGATCGGACCTTCATGGAGTCTTTTATCCGGCCCGGTACATCACCCAGGGGCTGGACGTCCAGAAACAACCTCCTGTCCAGCGGTATCGTCGAGACCGGGGAGAACGAACTGTCGATGTACGTGCTACGCCACCGCGACTTCCCATCCGTGCACTTCGAGCGCGTCACCATCCGCAAGGATGGGTTCGTATCAGCCGCGGCGGGTTTTTCGAGCGGTGAACTGATCACTCGGCCACTCGTTTTCAAGGGCGGGGAGTTAGAACTAAACTACTCCACGTCCGCCGCCGGCGCGATCAAGGTAGAGATACAGGACGAGAAGGGCAAGCCAATACCCGGATACGTCCTTGAAGACTACCCTGAGATGTTCGGGGACGAGATCGCAGGCACCGCACGATGGTCCGGGGGCACCGGTGTCGGCTCGCTGACCGGCAAGACGGTGCGGCTGCGGTTCTGGCTGAAGGACGCGGATCTTTTCGCGTTCAGGTTCCGCTAGGGCTCAACCGGTCTTTCTGCTCCGCTCACCCTGAGCTTGTCGAAGGGCCGTCGCTGTTTTCCTAACCTGGCTACGGCAGCCGGGCGCCCAGGATCCACCACAGGGGGATGTAGTGCGCCGGCGAGCCCTGGCCGAATGTTTGGCCAGTAGCGCGGTCGCGGGCCTCGAAGTAACTCCCGGACGGCGCCCTCATGTTGTCGATCCACTCGCTGAGATAGGCGTACAGCGGGGTCGCAGTATATAGATCCTCGCCTGCGGCCAGGTCGTAGCTCTTCATCATAATGGCCACTGCCATGTTGGCCCGGCTGTTCGCGTGGGCAGCAGTGGAAGCATTGTGCCGAAAGTCCTGCCCGTCCGGCTCAAATCGACGTGAAGGCTCGGCCAGCAGCGCATCGATACCCCGCCGAATCGTAGTCATGTGCTCTGTGCCGGTGGTCGCCAGAAGCAGCGTCATTCGCACGGCGCTCACGAACGGGAAATCGGTCGGCGCGACCTCTTCGAACGTGTCGACGACCCATTGGATGATAGCGTTGTTACGATCAGAAAACTCCGGTAGCGCGTCCTCCCAGGCCCAAATGCACAGAGCGGCAAACTCCCGTGTCATATGGCGACCAACGCCAACATCGGTGTCATAGTTCCAGCGCTCCAACATCTGCCCCATGATGTCCCGTGCGGGCTCCACCAGGTCCTCGTCGGCAGTAACCCGGTAGTACAGGCCCATGTTGAACAACGTCGTCGGTGTGTACTGAGAGTCGGGCCTGAGATTCTGCTCCGCCCAATCGGTCGGAGGAGGGTCTGCGATGGGGTTGTCCCACCACCAGTCCAGCGACCACAGGCCCTCGACCATGGAGTTGAGCAGACGGTCGAAGATACGCCTCGCGGCTGCAATGCAGCGATCATCGTCCAGGAGCTTGCCGGCCACCGCCAGCGTGCCTGCGTGCTGGGCCTGGTAGCCGCTGGTCTCGGCCCACAGCGCCTCATCGGGGTGGAAGCGGCCGTCCTCCAGAATCCTGGGAACAACGTAGTCCACGACCGCTCGGGCGGCTGAAACACGTACTGGATCGATTCTCTCTACCAATGGTCAGTCCTCCGTGTTCCGCACTACACGAACTGGAGCGCGTAAAGCCTGGCGCGGCGCATCCGAAAACGCAAGCGTACCTGCTTGCCTGCCCATGCGGACAGGTCGGAGTCGCCACCCCACGAAATGGTTGTCTCTAGGTGGTCACCAGTGATGGCATCGCAATCTGCAAAGGTCTTGCCAGCCACCGTAGTGCCAGCCTCCTTCATAGTCGCTGTAGAGGCATCGACCAGTTCTACTGACAGCTCACCGCCAAAGCGCGTCCATGCGTTGACCTGGAGACTCCCTCCCTCAAAGGTGAATGGCACCGTGGTTAAGGAGCCCGCCGATTCCGCCTCAAGTGAAGCGAACCCGTCGCGACGCCACGTCGCCTGAACAAGGTAACCGGTGTGCCTCTCCGGGTCGGACGAATCGTGGTGTTGCTCATTGTGGGTGTGCCAGACCGGGCCGACGGGCAGCGACACCTGTCCCGGACGCATCGACACAAGCCCAGCACCCGCGTAGTAGCTCCCCTCGGAGTCACTACCGGGAGGCCCGGCCGGAACGACTGGATCGCGTATTGGTCGCTGCCAGTGATGCCCGTCCCGGCTGGTCAGCATGTGGATCTCACAGATGTCCCGCGTACGCTGATAGTAGGCCGGGAACAGCAGGTGCGCGTCAGCGTCGGGCCACGGGGAGTAGCTGTTGGTATAGATGTCGGTGTCAGGAGCGTCGTGTATGTCCGGAGCCACCACTTGAACAGGATCCTGCCAGGCGTCGAACCGATCGCTCTCACCACGAGCTATCGTGCGGCGACCGTGAGCCCGGCCTCGTTCATGCTGAGTCCAGCCACGGAAGTAACCCACGTAGCGCCCCAGGTCCTCGTCAAAGCGGGCCACCGTCTGGGTATCGCTAAAGTATCCAGGAACCACCGGCTCCTGCAGAGCGGTCCAGCGCAACCCGTCGGGTGAAACGGCGCCGTAGACGCTGTCGACTCCCTTATCCTTGCCCATGTGCACCAATTTATAGCGCTGATCTGGGGGCGCGCTCGGGTCCTTGAACACCGTCGCTCCGTGGGCGCCGCGACCAAGAGAGCGATCGAGGCCGAAGACCAGGTTGTTGTCCTTCGAGCCCGCGAACTCTACCGTGCCGACACTCGGCTTGGTCCAGTTGATGCCGTCGGTAGACTCGGTGTAAGCCAACATTGCGCCGTAGTCGTCCTGATCGGTACCGTCATCATAGTGGCACTCGTAATAGAGCCG
>CAUZNX010000336.1:0-2922 GCA_963580905.1 Dehalococcoidia bacterium
GCGCCTCGCGATCCAGAAGCGGTGGACATGTTGGCGGAAAAGCTGATCGAGTCGAACTACGAGATGAAACCCGTGCTCCATACGCTATTCAACTCAGACTTCTTCAAGCAGGCGATGTTCCAAAAGATCAAAAATCCGGTCGAGGTGGTCGTAGGAACCCTGAAACTTACCGGTGACCTGTACGGCCCGGACCTCGGCTGGAAGACGATACCCCTTGAGTGCACCTACATGGGGCAGGACCTGCTCAACCCCCCAAGTGTCGAGGGTTGGCACACCGGTCGTGAGTGGATAAACAGCGGCGCGCTCGTGAGAAGGGTCAATTTCGTGGCCGACTACGTGCGCGATACGAGCCATCCCGGGATCCAAGACATCGTGAGCCGCATAACATCCGACGGCCAGGCGATCACGGTGGATGCCCTGGTGGACCGCTGTCTCGATCTCATGGGCCCGGTCGAGGCCTCCGCAGAGACCCGGGCCAGCCTGATCAGGGAGGCCGGAGGGGACGCCGAGGTTTCGTGGGAGACTGATGAGCAGTACCTAGACGTATCCCGAAAAATCGGTGAAATACTGGCGTTAATCGCGGGGACGCGGGAATTCCAATTCGCATAGCGCCAGTTAAGGAGCAGCCCTATGGGTACGACCGATAAAGACTCGGTGGTGGTCGTAGTTGAACTCGGTGGTGGCAATGACTACCTGAACACCGTCATCCCCTATACCGACCCCAACTACTATGACAATCGCAAGGTCCTCCGTGTTGAGGAGGATGAGGTTCTGAAGCTCGATAGCAAATTGGGTCTCAACCCCAACATGGGCCCGATGAAGGACCTGTACGAATCCGGCGACCTTGCCATCATTCACGGTGTTGGCTACGAAAATGCGTCCCGCTCACACTTCCGTTCCATGGACATCTGGCACACCTGTGATCCTGTTTCCGTGGCCGACGATGGCTGGATCGGGCGGGCCGAGCGCGAAATCGACCCCAAGGGCGAAAACCCGGTTGGTATCGTTAGCGTTGGGTACGGACTGCCCCGAGCGCTGGTGGCAGATGGCGTTCCGGTAGCCTCGGTATCAGATCTCGCGTCTTTTGGCCTGTACACAGACGCCCAGCACATGGACCAGCGCGATTCTACGCTCGACTTGTTCCGCGAGATATATAGTCCAGCAATCGGAAGCGGCCCTGTGGGCGAGGTCATGTCGTACCTCGGACAGACTGGCCGGGACGCCCTCAAGAGCGCCGACATTCTGAAGGGGGCGATCCCTCAGTACAAGTCGAGCGTTGAGTACGGGGCCGACAATCTCGGGCAGAGCCTGCGGACCGTCGCAAATATCCACTCCGCCGATCTTGGGGCAAGGTTCTTTTACACGACCCACGGAGGCTTCGACACCCATGCCTCCCAGATGCCGATGCATTCGAACCTGTGGACCCAGGTCTCCAGGGCCGTCGCCGATTTCTGGAACGACATGGAGGAGCAGGGCGCGTCAGACAACATCGTAATGTTGCTCTTCTCCGAGTTCGGTCGCCGCGTAAAGGAGAACGGTCAGGGGACCGACCATGGTTCTGGCGGGGTCGCGTTTGCAGTGGGACCGAGGGTCAAAGGCGGAATGTACTCGGAGTACCCGGAAACGAGGGCTGAGGCTCTGGCCGACGGCGATCTCGCGCCGGCACAAGACTTTCGCGGGGTCTATTCGACATTGCTGGAGGACTGGATGGGGCTTGACTCCGGCCCCCTAGTAAATGGGCGTTTCGAAAAACCCGGCTTCATAATAAAGGGCTAATACAGATGGCGCAGTACACGCTGACCAGAGCCGGTCGCACGTGGCATTTTGTGGCCGGCATCGCGAACGACTCCGTGATGGTTGGCGTGCGCTACCCAAGCTCCATTGCGATCGCCCCGGACGGCCACATATTCGTCCTGAGTCGAGGGATGCCCACAGAAAATCCAGATGCCCTGGGCAATGGGGGCAAGATCGGGAAGTGGCACCTGGATGGGACCAGGATAGGTGACTACGCTCGGAACGAATTTACCTGGACGTCTGGCATCGCAGTGGCGGCGGACGGTGACGTATATTGTGCCGACGAACACGACAACTTCATCGCGGCGTTCCCACCCGACGGGCCATTTCGACCGTTCCCGGAGTTCAACCCGGACGGCGAGTTCAAGTTTAAATGGGGTGAGCCGGGCTCAGCCGATGGACAACTCAATAGCCCTTCAGGGCTTGTCTTTGACCAACACGACGACCTCCTTGTGGTAGACAGTCGTAACAACCGGGTGCAGAAATTCACGAAGGAAGGCGTCCTCCTTTCCGGTTGGGGTACAAATGGTGTCGGCGAAGGAGAGTTTGATCGCCCCTGGGGCATCTGCGTGGACAAGGCTGGTTTCGTATATGTTGCCGACTGGGGCAATCATCGCGTCCAAAAAATCACTCCAGACGGCGAGTACGTCATGACCTTCGGGTCTCACCCCGATTCGGGGGGCGATCTAAAGCACCCATCTGACGTGGCGGTGGACAGCGATGGTGATGTCTATGTCACCGATTGGGGCAACAAGCGGGTCCAAATATACGAGCCTGATGGCGAAATCATCGGCGCGCTCCACGGGAACGCGACCGATCCCTACGACAGGAATATCAAGGACGCATTCACGCTAACAGACGACGCCCGGAAGGCGGATGCCCGTATCGACACGGGAGCGCTGATCGGCAGGTTTGACCGTCCGATTGGCATTGAGATAGACGGTGAGGACCGTATCTACGTCTCGGAAACCAGGCGATGCCGGATCCAGATCTACGGCAAGGACAAGGCATTCGTCGAAGCACCGCCCGACGCGTAGCTCCGGTCGGGATCGGGTCGTACCGAAGATGGGCAGCCTCTGGCTCGATGGGAGGTGCCTCGAATGAAAAAATACTGATCTGGGTAGGCTA
>CAUZNX010000337.1:0-2911 GCA_963580905.1 Dehalococcoidia bacterium
CGTATTTCGTCGCGGGGTGTTTGACGCGCCAGGTCGGGCGGTGGTGCTGTGTGGCACGAGGTCAGGTAAAGGTCGACGGCGTCAGTGGAGCGCAACGCGAAATCGTAGTCAAGACGCTGGTTCGAAATTCGATGGTCCCTATGACGGGGGAAGAGACACGTCGATGGTCGACTGTGACTCCATGAATATCCAGTGCACTGTAGTGTCGGTGCCGCCAAGTTGGATACGGTCGAAATTGCGGAGTCGCCTGGGATCGGCCCCAAGCTTCTCGCTGTTCACAAAGGTTCCGTTGCGGCTGCCGAGGTCGGCGATCCAATAGCCTTCGGCGTCGCCTCGGATGCCAGCGTGCTGTCGTGAGACCCCGGGCTCCTCGAGGACTACGTCGTTGAGTGCGGCGCGACCCATCATGGTAATCCCCCCGGAGAGGGTGACGGATGCGCCCTCTTCGGGGCCTCCGCGTACCATCAAGATCGCTTCACCAATCGTCGACATTTGCGACACCTTGAAAGTGCTGTTTAGGTGGATGCCAAGGGCCTTATGGCTCACACGGCGTCTGGGACGCCTTGATACTGGCGTGTCCGAAGGGTGTCAACCCGGTGGACTGGGGTATCAATTGACCCCCTACATAGAGGGTGGCGCGTATCATCCCATGGATGCCTGGAAAATGCGTCGTAATCGCACCCTCGTTCGCCTTGGAACCCGCCACTGCCCACACATATGATGGCGTGGGTAGCCGTCCTCGGTCCTCGTGGACGTGCAATGCAGCTACACGTCGTCGGCCCCCCGCCTACGGGATGATCCGGCGGACGGGATTCCGCCCGGTGATAAGGACATCAACCATTGTTTTCCTCTATCAATCGTCCAAGTTACGCCCCGTTCGGAGATCTCCGAATTCAGATAGACCGTCGTCGAATGCTCACGGTGGCTGTGCTCATCAATGTTGTGCTGGTTGCACTTGCACTGGGCTGCAGCTCCAGTCAGTCATTGATCGCATTCTCCTCCGATAGGGACGGGAACCGTGAGGTATACACGGTAGACCCCGCTACCGGCGATGAGCGAAACCTGACAGAAAGCATCGGCGATGAGTTCGCGCCGACGCTCTCTCCCGATGGCAAACTGGTGGCCTTCCTGTCGAGTTCTGGAGAGGATGTTGGGATCGAGGTTATCGAGGCTAGCGGGGAAGGTCGACAGCCGCTCACCGCGGGGCCGGGCAAATACGGTAGCCAACAGTGGGCGCCCGATGGCAGCCGCCTTGCCTACATAGCTGAGATCGGAGGTCGACCGGCGATCTACGTTGGTGGAATCGAAGGCAAACCACCGTTGCTACTGACAACTATCCGAGCGGACGAGGTAAGCAGCTGGTCGCCCAATGGCAAGTCTGTATCTTTTTCCGTCAAGGAGGGAGAGGAGCAAGGCGTATATATCCGAAACCCGGACGGCGTCAATGAGTTCCGACTGACCGAAACCCCGGATTCCGGTCCTATCTGGTCGCCCGACTCCAACAGGTTCGCCTTTATCTCTGTACGCGACGGCAATCCAGAGATCTATGTCATGAATGTCGATGGTACTGAGCAGCGGAGATTGACCGAGACCGACGCCCCTGAATACGACATTTCGTGGTCGCCAAATGGGAAATTCCTCATGTTTGTGACAGGGTTGGGCAGCCTCGCAGAGATATATATCACTGACCCAGACGCTGCCGGTCACATACGTCTGACCCACAACGAGGTAAGGGACGATCAGCCGGTCTGGTCTCCGAACGGCAAGCAGATCGCCTTCGTTTCGTATTTGGACGGCGATGCGGAAATCTTCTTGATGGGTTCGGACGGTGGGGAGCAGACTCGCCTCACCAACAACGAGGGCGACGACATCAACCCGAGCTGGTAGCCAAGCCAGAATGCGTTGAGAGTGCCCTCCGCGATATCACCCCAACATTTGCTTGGAGATGAGCCGTAGCCCAGTTGGACCACTCGTGGAACTTTGTGGTGGGCGAATGTACCCGATCCGCTGCCACGGCAAATCGCACTTGACGCAACCCTAGTTCTATCGCCTCAAGGCCTTGAGGCGGTGGCAACTCTGGATGGTGTCGGCGAGACCCTCTCGAACCCGCTGCTTCTCACCCCGTGCCATTCATGCGACGCGAGGCAGTGCCCTCGATGTCGACGATCGATGCCTAGTCATTAGGCGGCTTAAGTATAGAGAGCCGCGCATGCCCGCCCTCCACGTTTGATGCCTTGCCTCGCGGAATGTTAAACTTGAGGTATTCTCGGTTCGCGGCGTGGAGGAGAGTTGACCGAAGGCTTTTCGCTGGATTGGGCTGTTGTGATCATCGTTGGCGGTGTAGGACTCGCCGCCACGCTGGGTATGTTTTTGGCATCCTACTTATTGGCGCCGAAACGGCCGTCGGCCATCAAGCTTTCCTCCTATGAATGTGGTATCCCGGCCGCCCCGTTCCGCTGGTCTCAGGTGCACATCCGCTACTATGTATTCGCGATCCTGTTCCTGGTCTTCGATGTCGAGGCCGTGTTCCTGTTTCCCTGGGCCGTCATCTATTTAACTGAAATACCGGCGGTCTTCTACGAAATGCTGATCTTCATCGCGATCCTGTTCTTCGGAGTGGTATATAGCTGGAGAAAAGGAGTCCTGCAGTGGAGATAGAACTGGGCCAGGGATACGGAGCACACGAGGGCAATGAGCCCGGTGACAGCATATTTCAGAAGGTTCTTCCCAATGCAGTGACGGCCATGTCCACCGACCTGTTTGCTGCAGCCAGGAGCAGCTCGTTGTGGACGCTGAGCTTCGGATTGGCCTGCTGTGCAATCGAAATGATGAGCACTCACATGTCTCACCACGACCTGGACCGGTTCGGCGTGGTCACCTGGCCATCGCCACGACAGGCGGATGTGATGAT
>CAUZNX010000338.1:0-2908 GCA_963580905.1 Dehalococcoidia bacterium
CGTGGGCGACGGGACCCTCCAGCAAGACTTGCTGAAGGCGTCCGTCGAAGACGCGGACGTGTTCATGGCCCTTTCGGATTCAGACACGAGAAACGCACTGGCCGCGCAGGTCGCGAGCAATATATTCCGGGTACCCACTGTGATCTGCAGGGTAGAGGATCTGATCATGCAAAAGGTCTATGCAGGGCTGGGCATCGTGACACTCGGTGCGACAACGCTGGTGGCCGAAAATGCTGTCAAAGCGGCCACCGGGTAGAACCGATGCATATTGTTGTAGTCGGCGCGGGACATACAGGTGCGGCATTGGCCAGATGGCTGCTATCTGCGGGCCATGAGGTCACGGTTGTCGAACAGGACCGCGTCCTGTGCAACGAGCTTGACGAGTCGCTCGGTAGTGTGTCCGTCTTCGGCGACGCCACCGACTCGTCCGTATTGTCGAAGGCCGGGACGAACAGGGCCGACGTCGTTGTCGCAACAACCCGTTCCGATGACATCAACCTCGTTGCCTGTCAACTAGCCAAGCACCATTTCGCCGTCCCACGAACCATCTCCGTTGTGAACGTTCGCGAACGCACTGAGCTTTTCGACATGGCCGGAATCGATGTCAACATCGACGTTACAGAGTTGGTACTCGGACGGATGCAGCATGGCCTGTCTCCCGTTGGGTTCGCCCACCTGATGCCTGTGCCAGGCCCAGATAGTAAAGCCCTGGTGAACATTAGAATCCCCGCCGATTCGGTTCCAGAGGAGCGCCGCATCCGAGACCTGCCCCTGCCCAATGGTGTTCTACTATCCCTGGTAATTTCCAGGGACGGCAGCACCACGGTACCCACACCAGAGGCCGTCATCAGAGCTGGCGACGAAGTGATCGCAGTTACAACCGCAGAGTCTGAGGAAGAACTCCGGGCCCTTCTGAGCCCGGGTTCGGAAGAGTAGGCATGCCAAAACAGCTCGCGTTCCTAGGCCCCCCAGGAACCTATACAGAGCAGGCAAGCGTAAACTACGACGCTGCGGCAGTTCTGCTTCCATACCGCACCATCCCCCTCGTGGCATCAGCTGTAGAGTCGGGCGAAGCAGACGAGGGCGTCGTGCCCATAGAAAACAGCGTCGGCGGCTCAGTAAGCGTAACGCTGGACCTGCTCATCCACGAGTCGTCGCTTCTCATCCGCCAGGAGATATTCCTTCCCATCAAGCATTTTCTGGTTGGTCGGCCCGGTACACGCCTCGAAGATATCGAAGTCATATATTCCCACCCCCAAGCCCTGGAGCAGTGCAGACGCTACATGGCAGAGCATTTCGACGGCGTCCGCGAGGCGGCCTCGATGAGCACAGCTGCGGCGGTCGAGGACATGTTTCAAGGTGAAGGCCGTGCGGCAGCCATAGCCACAGAGAGGGCCGCCGAGCTATACGACGCCGAGGTTCTCGCAAGTGGAATCGCAGACTACGCCAACAACACGACTAGGTTCGTCGTGCTAGCATCGGAGGACCATCCCTCTACTGGTGACGACAAGACCTCTATATGTTTCACATTCGGCGGGGATAATCCAGGGGTACTGCATTCCGCTTTGGGGGAGCTTGCCTCGAGGAACATCAATCTGACCAAGATCGAGTCCAGACCTACAAGAGCGGCCCTGGGCGAGTATATTTTCCTGGTCGACCTACAAGGACACAGAGAAGACGAAGCCGTGAAAAGTGCGCTGAGTGGCCTTCGCGAAATTTCGACCCTCTTCAAGGTCTTCGGCTCCTATCCCCGCTCCTCCTAGTGTGGGAAACACTCTGAACTGAGCCGGTGGATTGGTGACGTTTCACCCACACTCACCCTCGGAATCTAACGAGTGCACGGGCGCTCGCCCGAAACATTTCACTGATGGGAAGCCGCATCGAGCAGGACGAAGTCCACATTAGCGAGGGGTATCAGCCAGGAGCGGGGATCTCGAGGAAGAGGTGGACGGACAGGTTCTACAACCTGCCCGTCCAATAGAAACTGCTTACGCGGGCTTCTCAGGAGTTGGGGTCTCCGACTCATCGACATTGATGTCGTCAACCACCCCGCCGTCCATCGTCAGACCGCCATCCACTGCCGGTACCGCGGTACTGCTGCCCAAACGAGAGTTAATAGGATCTGCTTCTGGAGCGACCCGCTCCCGCATAATTTCGCCATCCGGGGCTACTCGCTCTCGAACACCCACTACTGCTGGGCCTACACGCTCCCGAACCCTGGCTGCTATCTCCTCAGCACGATCACGCCATACCTCGCTTTGCCCTGCGAGTTCGGCGCGGGTCTCGGACCCGGCCTTCGGGGCAAGTAGTATGCCCACGATTGCGCCGATGATCCCTCCGAGCAGGAACCCAACCACAAAAGTTCCACCATCATCATTATTTGCCATCTTCTTGATCTCCTTTGCCTCTCTTGTCGCGCCTGAGGCCGCCTAAGAAGGCCACCGCCTTACCGAGTCCGAATACGACGCCGGAACCGGTGCCTGTCGGCCCCGATAGTTTGCTTGATATAGCATCCGCTACCTGCTCCGCGCTCGCCACCGTGCGCTTTGCGGAGTCGACAAGTCGCGACACTTTCCTGAACAAAAAGAACGAGGCGAGGAGTAGGAAGGTAAATAGCAGGAATGCGACCATCAGGATTACGTCCCTGATGACCCCAACTAGCTCAGCGAATTCGGTCATGGTCACGTTTCCTGGTACCTCTCGCTAACGAATACCTACACCTTGATGGTAGCACGGAGCCAACGGGAGCCGCAACGGGAAACGAGATTCGTGAAATGCTGCGCCTGATATCACGGAAGGTGTCCATGGGCGACGCATACAGAGTACCAACAGGGCTGATTTCAGGTACTAAATGAGGCGCTTCTCGCCCTTACTATGGCGGTTATTAGACCGTGATGGATTCACTGCC
>CAUZNX010000339.1:0-2908 GCA_963580905.1 Dehalococcoidia bacterium
TCGGATATATCAGGATCAAACCCATTGAATTATGTATATTTACATGAAAATAGTCATAATTAATCACAAATCGCAGCGAATTTATAGTTATGTATAATTCCGATTCGATAATTAGGATGACGATTCCACTCCTGACAAGCTAAGGTAGCCCGATTGACCCTTATTTACATAGTCCAGCGCTTCCTGATTTTTGTGGCGATGATCTGGGTCGCTGCCACCCTGGTGTTCTTTCTTCCCCGACTTGCTCCTGGCGACCCTATCGAGCAGCAGGTCCTCCAGTTGCAGACTCTCAGCGGCAACCAGATGGGGGATATCCGTGAGATCATCGAGTCTTATCAGAAAAAATTCGGGCTAGATAAGCCTTTGTGGCAACAGTACACCGGCTACATGGTGAGCGTGACGCGGGGCGATCTGGGCTTCTCGCTGTCCCGATTCCCCTCGCGCGTTAGTGATGAGATTATGCGCGCGGCTCCCTGGACGATCGTGCTGGTCGGCACGGCCACGGTGATCGCGGCCCTGATCGGTTCAACTTTGGGCGCCCTCATCGCTTGGCGACGCTCACCTGCTCTCCTGCGGTACTTGTTGCCCTTTTTCATGGGCACTGCGGCGATTCCCTACTTCTTGATCGGCCTCATGCTCATATTCAGCTTCGGCCTTTCATGGCGATTGTTCCCGCTCGGCGCGGGGATTGACTACGGTCTGATCCCCGCCTTTGATTGGAAAACGATCTCTAACATGATCTACCACGCTATCCTCCCGGCTTTCTCGATCATCATCGCTGCCATCGGCTTCTGGGGACTGGGCATGCGGGCGATGGTCGTGACCATTGGCGGTGAGGACTTCATACAGTTGGCCGACGCCAAGGGCCTCAAGGAACGTCGTCTGTTTCTCGACTACGGAATCCGCAACACTCTTCTGCCACAGACCACCGCGCTTGCGCTCGCTCTGGGCGGTGTCATTTCGGGTCAGGTTCTTCTCGAAGTGATCTTCTCTTACCCTGGACTGGGCCTGTTGCTCCGAAATGCAATTGGTCAGCAGGACTTCTTCCTCATCCAGGGCATCGTGCTCATGATTATCGCTTCTACAGCGGTAGTTCTATTCATCATGGATCTCATCTATCCGATTCTCGATCCGAGAATCACGTACAAGGGGCGATAAGTGACAGAATCAGCTATTGAGCGGAGCAGCGGCGAGACGCCCACCGCTGGATACATTACCCGCGTTGGTACGTTCGCCCGTAACAACTCGAAGCTGACGATCGGTTTGGGGCTGGTCACGGTTGTGGTTCTTTTTGGCTACGTCGGTCCAGTTTTCGTCGACCTTGGCCTTACGGAGGTCGGCTCCTCCCCTCTGGGCCTGAGTCCCAGTTCGGGACACCTTCTGGGCACCGATGCGCAGGGTCGCGACATGCTGGCCTGGCTGATGGAGGCCACACCGGCGACGTTGCGCGTCGGTCTGCTCGCAGGCGCCATCGGCGTCGCCTTCGGGGTGACAGTCGCCCTTGTAGGCGGCTACTTCGGAGGCATCATCGACAATATATTGCGTGGCTTCACGGACGTGATGTTGACGATCCCCAGTTTGCTGGTGCTGATCGTGCTCGCGAGCGCCGTGCGCATCGTGAGCTTGGAAATGATGGCGCTCATCATCGCTATGTTTGCCTGGATGGGGCCAGCACGGGTGATCCGCGCCCAAGTGCTGACGCTACGCGAGCGCTCGTTTGTCGAGCTCGCGAAACTCTCGGGTGAGAGCAACAAGGCCATCATCTTCAAGGAGCTGATGCCCAATCTGATGCCCTACATTCTCGCGTCGTTCGTGGGATCGTTACTCGGTTCCATCCTGGCGGCGACGGGTCTCGAGTTCCTGGGTCTGGGGCCAGCCAACATCTCAACGCTGGGCAACATCCTGTTCTGGCAGGACTTCTACAACTCCCTCATCCGTGGAATGTGGTGGTGGTGGGGACCGCCCATCGTGATTTTCGTTGTGCTCTTCACCGGGCTCTTCATCGCCTCGATGGGGCTCGACGAGTGGGCCAACCCACGACTCAAGGAAAGGTAGTCACCGACTCCGCGGCGCCGCCGCGGAGTGACCTTTCCGCTGCCCTGCGACCTTGCCGGGGACTCGGCAGCGATTCTTCCTCTCCTATCTGGTTCTAGGTGCGTGTTCGTGCTTGCCAGATTTGAGCAACAACAGCTTGTTATTGTGGTGGTGCGTTCTCAAACTGACTGGGAATTAGTGACGATTGGCGAGCATAAAATCCCCAGAAGGGACAGTTCATTGACGTACGACACGTTGATTGTAGGAGCGGGTTCGGCGGGGTCCATTCTGGCTGCCAGATTGTCTGAAAATCCCGGCCACAGCGTCCTGTTACTTGAGCCGGGTCCTGATTACCCCGACATTAACACGATGCCACCGGGATTGAGGTCAGGTCGCGGTGACGTGAATGGAGAGTCCGGCAATCAGCACGACTGGAATTACACGGCGAAGGGTACCGATGTTTCCGGCCCGATAATCTTGCCGAGAGGTCGCGCAGTTGGAGGATCTTCGGCTATCAACGGCCAGATATTCCTGCGAGGCGCCCCCGAAGACCATGACTCCTGGGCAGAGGCAGGCTTGGACCAATGGTCATATCAGAAGCTGCTTTCAGCCTTCCGTCGATCGGAAAACGATCTCGACTTTGGAGGTGATTTTCACGGCACTAGTGGACCAATCAGTTGCGTACGGCCGAAACGAGAAGCCTGGTTGCCAGCTCAAACGGCGTTCTATGAGGCCTGTCGCTCCGCAGGATTTCCTGATTGCCCCGATCATAATTTGCCCGATTCGACCGGCGTAGGTCCATTGGCGTTCAACAATGTCGACAATGTTCGTATAAGTACGGCAATAGGGTACCTTGCCGACATTCGGCATCGAC
>CAUZNX010000340.1:0-2908 GCA_963580905.1 Dehalococcoidia bacterium
CTTCGTGGTCTTACTCCCGGTCGCCGGCGCTGCAGCACTTATTCTCTCGGGGTCAACTCGACGGTCTGATGGGCGAACCATGCTGGAGCATCCGCTCCTTGTCTGGATCGGCGATCTCTCCTACTCTTGGTACCTCTGGCACTGGCCGGTGGTTGTGTTCACCCGCTTGTACTTTTCTGACCGGTGGTGGGCCCTGTTGGCTGCAGCCGGCCTGTCTCTTGTCCCTGCGTACCTCTCGTGGCGGTATCTAGAGTCGCCGATCATGCGATCCGTACGACTAAGCGGTCGCCGAGTAGCGGGGCTCCTAGTTGTAGCGCTGCTTGTTCCCGGACTAGTGACCACAGTCCTGGCTGTTGGGTCTAGATACGGATGGGGGTTGGACTGGCCGGTTGGTGCCAGCCTCGTTGTGCAGAATGATTGCGATCATGGAGAGTTCACCCCGTCTGCCTGTACTTGGGCAGTCGAGAATCCAAGAGGGGTAGTTCTTCTAGCCGGAGATTCGCAGTCATGGGCTGTCGCCGATGGCGTTATCGAAGCTGCGGGAGAACTTGGATATGACACGACGGTGGCGACGCTGAATGGCTGTGCATTCGTGTATCCAGTCGAAGACATGGAGTTACCTGGAGATTGGGCGGGGTGTAGAGAGTTCAGGTCAGCCGTAACTGAGTTTGCTACCTCAACTAGGCCTAGTGCGGTAATCATCTCCAACTGGTCAGTTGGGTACGTCGGCGACGAACCTGAGAGCCGCCGACGTTGGGCTTCGGGCCTGGTTGGAATGTTTGACGCATTAAACGATATTGGAGTGCCGGTAGTCCTCGTTTCCTCGTATCCGCAAGGCGATGACGATTCGATTTCCCGGTCAATGATCGTTCGGCCTGATGCAGATCGGTCAATCGATGCTGTTCGCAGACGCGAGGAACGCGCATGGCTCATTGACTTTGAGACTGAACTGACAGCCACATATGACGAGGTTTACATCTTTGATCCCTACGAGGTGCTCTGTGATCTAAGCGTTTGCTGGACAGCGGTTGGTGGCACCGAGTACTACACCGATGCCAATCATCTTTCGAGAGCCGGGTCTCTCCTGCTCGCTCCATCATTGGCAGAAATCCTTGGAGGTGAGATTCCTTGAGTCTCCGACTACACGTCTGTTTCTTGGACGGTTGAGAATCCGTAGACAAAATCAAGGGTGTTCAGGTCGGGGGTTCGCATATAGCGCGTTACATCTCTGCGGCCGTTGGCAACTATCGATGACTGGAGGTGCTCGTCCGCTGCTAGTCGGGCAAGCCCGTCATAAGTCGACTTGGCATCCCGATAGTTGACCAAAATGCAGTTGACTCCGTCTTCCAGGACGTCAATTCCGATGCCCGCACGTGTGCAGACCATGGGAATTCCTGCAGCCATTGCCTCCGCGTAGACCTGACCCCATGCTTCGGCTCCAGGTGAGACCGGAAGGTGCATGAGTACATCAAACGCGCCGTAAAGGGCTTGAATGTCATCTTCGTGTTCAACGAGTCGATAACTATGCTCAGGTAGAGAGTCCAGAAGTGGCCGGACTACTGGACCATGAGGCCCGACCGCTTTGGCAATAACGAGCACTGCATCGGGATCGGTTGCTAGGTGCCGAGTGAAAGCCTCGACGCCAAACTCGACGCCCTTCCACCAGACAAATCTTGTAATCATTCCCACAACCGTCTGAGAGGGTAGGAGTCCGTATCGAGAACGTATGGCTGCAACCCGGCTATCAGAGACCTTGCCGAACCCCTCGATGTCGAGTCTGTACTCCAGGGTTTTGATCTTGGCGGGATCAACCTTCTCCAGGTTCTCAAGGCAGTTCGAGACGTTCGAACAGGTGGCGATAATCGTTGTTGACAATCGATTGATCACTCGGTCGGCTAAAACACCGCGCCTTGGCCCCCCTTCGTGGTGCATCGTCGCGTGATGACGAGTATGGATCCGTTCTCGAATTCCGACAGTAAGGGCTGCGACCAGCCCGATCATCGTGCCCTCGGCACCGTGACCGTGGACCACCTGAACGTCCTGCGACTTGAGTATCTGTCGTGCCCGCAGGATTGCCAGAAAGAGGTTTCGACGGGACTGATATGGAATGAAGACGTGGTCGAGATTCTGCGTTGCTACTGCATTAATGAGATCAGCGGAGGAGGAAACAGGCTTACCGACGAACACATGAATGATCTTTCGACGTTCACCGGGGTCCATGAGAGCGTTATGGATGTGCCAAGAACCACCGAGTCCGGGAGAGTAGAAGATGGCGATAGTTCTCATGGACGACCGGAGCCCTTCTCAACTGGAGTGAAATGGCCAATCACCGGATCTAGACCCTTGACCCCTGGTCCGCAGGGAACGAACCATCGTGATGGACCTGCCAGCGCTGACAACCGAGGGCCACACTAGCCTCCGGGGTGTACGACGCCATTGAGACCTTGAGGCGATAGCGGAGGTGGATGAATCAGGTGTGTGGCGTGTGCGGGGTCTTTCAGCCAAGCAGCCGGATGGCTGATCTGACGTCGGTACTCGAAGACATGACGGTCGCTCTTCGCCACCGCGGGCCCGACTATTCGGATGTCTGGGTGGCGCCCAGCGGAGAGGTGGCTTTCGGCCATTCCCGGCTTGCCATTGTCGACCTCTCTCAAGCGGGCAGCCAGCCCATGTCCTCAGCGAACGGACGATGGACGATCACCTACAACGGTGAGATTTACAACTCCGATGCTCTGCGCGATCGCCTCCCTTCGGTTCGATGGAGGGGGCACTCCGATACCGAGGTTCTCGTCGAACACATCGCAAGACACGGAGTGTCCGAGACCCTGAGGGCGGCAAAGGGCATGTTCGCCTTCGGCTGCTGGGATGCAAAAGAGTCGGAGCTCTGGCTTGCCCGCGACCGGTTCGG
>CAUZNX010000341.1:0-2904 GCA_963580905.1 Dehalococcoidia bacterium
GGCTCGGTACCGACCTCCGTCAGCCGCGCCGCAGGAATCGCCCTGACCAAGGCGATGTCTAAGGAGTACGCCGCCGACAACATTCTGGTCAACACCGTCTGCATCGGCCTGATCAAGAGCGGTCAGCACGACCGCCTGGCGGACGAGACCAGATCTCAAGACCCGGAGGCGACACGAGAGGCGTTCTACGCTGACTGGGGCAAGAGCGTGCCCCTGGGCAGGATAGGCGAGACGCAAGAGGCAGGCGATCTAATAACCTTCCTCGCCTCCGCGCGCGCCGCCTATATCACGGGGGCGTCGGTCAACCTTGACGGTGGCATGTCCTCCGTAGTCTAAGCACTGCGGTGCTGCGCACGCTGGGTTGGGCGGGGCTGGAGATGTCCGATCCCACGGGATGCTCCTCACGGTGCCTCTATCGAACCTTGGTTTCGAGGTCGTACTCTAGGCACTGGGGCGTCTGTGCAATAAAATTGGATCGAGGTGCAAACCATAAGCGAGCCCCCACAGGCCGGACGTCAGACCCTGAGAGAGATGGCCGCGTCGCTGTGGGATAAAGACGGCCTTGGCGACGTGATTCTCGCCATCGCGAACGGCGCAGTTCAAGTTGAACAAGAAATCCGGAGCGCAGCCCTTGAGGGGAATATAGGCGCAACCGGAGAAATCAATGTCCAGGGAGAGGTCGTCCAGCGACTAGATACCATAGGCAACGACATTTTCGTTGACAGGCTGATCAAAACCGGTAATGTCGTTGCCATCGGATCTGAAGAGATGACGGACGCGACTATTGCAGATCGCGACGACGCCACCGGATTCCTGGTGCAGATGGACCCCGTGGACGGCTCCTCCAACATCGACGTTGCCGCCGGCATCGGATCCGTTTTCGGCATCTGGCACAACGACTCACCGGGCCCGTTTCAGGAATCCTCACTTTTGCGACCTGGCAACGAGCAGGTGGCAGCGACCTACGTAATCTATGGAACCAGTACCATTCTGGTTGCTGCCACGCGTGGCAGCGTACAGGGTTTTACTTTGGACAACGCAAGCGGTGAGTTCCTACTGACGCACCCGGATATTCGCTATCCGGATAAATGTGAGTACTACAGTGCCAACGTCGGGAATTTCGGAGACTGGGGAGAGCCTATACGGCGTGCGGTGACTGCCCTTCAGGGCCAATACACCTTGCGATATATTGGGTCACTCGTCTGCGATTTCCATCGCAACATGTTGAAGGGCGGCATATACTTGTATCCGGGCGACACCACGAACGTTCACGGCAAGTTGCGGCTAATGTACGAGGCGAACCCGCTCGCCTACGTCGCCGAGCAGGCCGGAGGCGCCGCCTCGACGGGCGCAGAGCGAATCCTGGACGTTCAGCCGCAGCGGCTGCACCAACAGACTCCACTAATCGTCGGCAGCCGGGACGTGGTTGAAGATACATTGGCTATAATAGACAGGTAGCAGACCATAGTAAATATGTGGGGCGTGCAGAGGGGCTAGTCCCCAACACTGTTCCCCCACGAACAAGGAGTAGACCATGAACATTGATCAACTTGCAGCTGTAGCCCAGCAACTGGTGGCGCCGGCAAAGGGCATCTTGGCGGCAGACGAGAGCGGACCCACCATACAGAAGCGATTCGACTCCATAGGGGTTAACTCGACCGAGGAAAGCCGACGTGACTACCGCGAGCTGCTGTTCAGGTCCGACGGCGCGTCAGACTACATCAGCGGCGTCATTCTGTATGACGAGACACTGAGACAGAAGGCGGCCGACGGTACGCCGCTGGTCGACGTACTTCGAAATCAGGACATCATCCCAGGGATCAAGGTGGACAACAGCACCAGGCCACTAGCAGGCGCTCCTGGTGAGCTGATTACAGAGGGCCTCGACGGGCTGCGGGAGCGTCTGAACGAGTACTACCAACTCGGAGCACGCTTTGCCAAATGGCGTGCGGTCATCACGATTGGCGCGGGCATACCCAGCGACCGCTGCATATCAGCGAACGCCCACGCCCTGGCCCGATACGCAGCCTTGTGCCAGGAGGCCGGCCTCGTACCGATGGTCGAGCCTGAGGTGCTGATCGACGGCGACCACGACATTGCGCGGTGTTTTGAGGTCACCGAGGCGACTCTAAGGGAGACATATGCCCAGCTGGCGTCCCAGCGCGTCGTACTGGAAGGCACCCTCCTGAAGCCGAGCATGGTGCTGTCAGGCAAGTCCGCAGCCAATCGCGCGGACTCGACAGAGGTCGGCGAGCGATCAATTGAATGCTATATGGCGACGGTACCAGCGGCGGTGCCGGGCCTCGTTTTCCTATCGGGTGGTCAGGGCGATGAAGAGGCGACCGAGAACCTCAACGCGATCAACAGGCAAGGCACGAAGGTCGGTGCGCCGTGGGAGCTCAGTTTCTCCTTCGGGCGTGGACTTCAGGCGGCTCCGCTCATGGCATGGGGTGGAGATACAGCAAACGTCGACAGTGCAAAGGACGCGTTCATTGCCAGGGCGCGAGCCTCCAGCATGGCACGCCAGGGCAACTACGCACCCGGAGCTGTAGTAGCGGGGTAGACGGAGCGTAGTTCGAGGCCAGCTAGACCTCGCCCCGCTGACCTCGTTGCCTGAGGGCGTGGTCCAACAGGACTAGCGCCATCATCGCTTCGACCATTGGCACTGCCCTGGGCAGCACGCACGGATCGTGGCGTCCCCTGCCCTCCAGGGTCGTGGGGTTGCCCTCGATGTCAACTGTCTCCTGGGACTTCATGATCGTGGCGACAGGCTTGAACGCCGCGCGTATGACGATGTTTTCACCGATGGAGATGCCGCCCTGGATGCCGCCGGAGTGGTTAGTGCGAGTCCGCACACGACCATCCTCGTTATAGTAAGCGTCGTTGTGCTCAGATCCCGACATG
>CAUZNX010000342.1:0-2901 GCA_963580905.1 Dehalococcoidia bacterium
TATTCAACTCGGCGCTGCAGACATTGCTGCTAACAGAGGCGAAGATAGGTCTTGGGCTGTCTGGCGCGCAGTTCGGGTCGCTGCTGACCGCACGGCAGGTGACATCCTGGGGGACTACGATAGGCGCTGGCTACCTGGGCGATCGTTTTAGCCACAGGGCGCCACTACTACTTGGGCTCTCGCTGAGCCTGGTTGGCGTGTCGTTCTTTATCGTGGGCCACGCACCGAACTACTGGGCGATGTTCGGCGCGCTCCTGCTCGCTGGTATGGGGCCATCGTTGTATCACCCACCGGCACTGGGCGAATTATCCAGACGATTCCCGGACAAGCGCGGGTTTGCCATCTCACTGCACGGCACCGGGGGAAGCGCCGGCGAGGTACTGGGCCCCGTGGTAGCGGCGGGAATGCTCACACTGATGACATGGCGGGGTGTGTTGCAGCTCAGCGTCTTCCCCGCCGTGATGGCCGGGGTGATCATCTGGGGGATGATGCGATCGCTGCCGGGCAAAAAAGCCCCTGAGACCACATCGTCGCGTGCATATTTCTTGGAGATCAAGGCGTTGGTGAGGAACCCGGTGATCCTTCTGCTGGTGCTGACGGCAGCCATCAGGGCTGCAGGAGAAAGCGCCGTCGGAGGCTTCCTGCCCGTATATCTGCGGGAGGATCTGGACTTCTCACCGGGACGTGTGGCCCTCTACCTGGCGCTATCCCAGGCCGCCGGGGTAATAACACAGCCTGTCATGGGCCATCTGTCAGACAAGTGGGGTAGGAAGGCAGTCATGGTGCCAGGGGTAGCCGCAGTGGCGGTGTTGTCACTTGCCCTGAGTGTTGCCGATACGGGAGCGCAACTCACGGCGATTGTAGTGGCGAAGGGAGCCTTCAGCTTCCCGCTACACCACATCTTCATCGCAGCTGCAATCGATGCAGCCAGGGGCCAGGTGCAGTCCACAGTCGTCGCCCTGATCTACGGGGCGGGATTCCTGGGTACGTTCTCCCCCTATATTGCCGGGCTCTTGGTGGACGAATTTGGAATCCATAGTGCCTTTCTTTACGGCGGCGCCGTCTCGGTCCTCGCGACGGTAGTGCTGATACCACTGAGACTGCCGAGGACGGCCCGGCAGCTAGAGGAAGCGAGCGTGTCCAAATGAATGAAAAAAACGGCCTGCCGGATTGGGTTATATACCCGGAGAACGAGTGGCAGAGGATCGAGCCGGAAGCGGCGGGTATCGATGGGCCAGGGCTCCGACACTTCTTGGAGGGCCTTGATGTACACGCTGCTGAGTTTGGCGGCGAGGACCATTCCAACGGAAAGTGGGGTGCTGTCCTCACTCGCGGCGGCTATATGCTGCACTCCTGGGGCGATCCCGATTACCGTGCGCAGACTGCATCGACGGGCAAGGCATTTGCGCACGCCCTTCTAGGACTAGCCGTGGCTGACGGGCTGGTGGATCCTGATGAGCCTATCCATCGCAGTTGGACCGGCGCGGGGGAGCTGTCGCATGTGCACAAGCATCTGGACCGAGGGCACCACTCGGCTTTGACCTGGCGGCAACTGGCAGGGCCAAAGGACGGCAACGTTCACTACGGTGGATTCGCCATCGAGTTAGGCGCGCGATGGCGAGAAGGCCGGACCGGCCTTGAGGCTCACCTTGCTGAGCCAGGAATTCCCTCGTGGGCCCATTGGACCGGTGACCCAGTCTACGACCTGTACTCTCATGCCGAGCCTGGGACAGTCGGCCTGTATAGCAGTGCGGGGTTTTGGAGACTTGCGCAGGCGTTGACTGCGGTATGGAACAGAGATCTCAAGGATGTGTTAGACGAAAGACTGTTTAGCAAAATAGGAATCCTCGCCAACAGCTGGGAATGGCCGGCCGGCCGCGCCATCAAGAACGACCGCTACCTGTATCCGCGTATCCCGGACGCCTACACCTATCTGGACCCACCGTATGAGGTCGGTGGGCATCCGGTAAGGAGTGGGCCTGGCTGGGCGATTATCAGTGCATCTGACCTTGCTCGCTGGGGACACCTAGTGGCCACCGGAGGGATGTGGAAAGGAGAGCGTTTGATCGACGATGAGTGGTTGAGGGGGCATGGTGGGGGTAACAAGTGCGGCGCAAGTGGGGAGAATTCCCACTATACCGCGATGGGTGTAGTAACCACGATCGGTATCGACCACCCGCATTCTACAGCCAAGGAAAGTTTCCTGCCCGAAGAGCTTTTTGTGGGGCCGATTCTAGGGTGAACTTGGCGCGTCATGTGTGCCGTGAGATCAACTCGATCGACCTAGAGGCTACCGCGAACCGACCGCCGGTATGCTGAAGGTGATCGTCGTCCCCTTGTCTGGCTCCGAATCGCAAGTGATTGAGCCACCGTGGTCCATAATGATCGAGTATGCGATTGAAAGTCCGAGCCCGGTGCCTTTGCCGGGCTCCTTCGTTGTGAAGAAGGGCTCGAAGACGCGGTTGGCGTCATCGAGCGCGCCGCCGCTGCCATTGTAGGAGAACACTACCTCGGCTTCAGATTCGTCAGGCGGTGTACGGATACTCACTGCGATAAGGGCGCCTCTCACCTTGACCGCTAGGGTGTCTATAAAGTGATGAAACAGGTTGATGAAGACCTGCTTGATCTGGCTGCTATTGCCCATAACATCTGTTTTGGATCTAGATCCACTCTTGCCCGGCAGCGGCCCGCACAGACCCTCTATCGAGTTGGTGAGCCGTCGTCACTATATCCGCCACGGGCGCGTGTATAAACTGTTCTTGGCATGCGGTAGAGGAGTCGACGACATTTGTGCTTCGCGTCAGGGCCCGCCGAGGCTGCCAGATCTAAATCAAAAACACTTCAGTCTGGACCTCGGTGGTGACCCGCGGTCCGTCCTCGTCGATGAACACATCGATCTCG
>CAUZNX010000343.1:0-2887 GCA_963580905.1 Dehalococcoidia bacterium
GAATACCGCGAGGCCGATGACTTGCGCAGCCAGAAGCCAGATTATGACGTTCAGCATTTGACTATTCTAGCCGTAAACTCGACTGAGTCCAGTCCAGGGGATACCAAAGTCTGCTAAACGCCTTTGACTTCGGGACGCATGGCCATGACGTGCTCGGGTCCTGAGGCGCAGCAGCCCCCGATGATTTGAGCACCCATCTGACGCCACTCTCTTGCGAACTCGGCCATCCGAGCGGGGGTATAGCCCATGTTCTGTGCTATGTCGGGCCCTCCACTGGGTTTCAGGTTTGTGAGCATTTTGCGGTTGGTGAGGGGCCCTGTCGGGTTGTATCCCAGGTTGGGGTAGCCGCCCACGGGCCCATCGAAGCTGTTTTGGATGATAGGCAAGCCCGCCGAGATCGCTTCTGGAGTGCTGCACATCAGAAGTAGCGAGTCGACCGGATGGCCTTTCAGGGCCGCAACCAGGTCAGTGAGGGTTTCTCCGTATTGCATTTCGCCTTGCTCGCTGAGGTGACGTACAGCTAGGAAGACCGGAAGCCCGGCCTCGGCGCATGCGTCGACCGCCGCGACGCAGTCGGCGATGTAGCCTATGTACTCGGCCAGGATTAGGTCTGCGCCCAACTCCGCCAGCAGTTTGGCGTGCTCGGAGTACTCGGTGTGAAACGCGTCGCCACCCATCTTTTCCACGTCGGGCACGTCTTTGTCTGAGCGGCCTCCGGCGTCCTCGTCGTAAACAGGAAGTTGGAGTGTGGGGGCAGCTATTCCGCCGGCCACGTACGCCTCGGGATTCCCGGCGTTACGGGCTGCGACGGCGTTTTCACCAGCGGCTGTCGCGTACTCGCGCCACTGATCGCGCTTGCCGATGCGTTCCATCACTGACGGGATGGTGTAGAAGTTGTTGCTGATGATTAGGTCGGCCCCGACGCGCAGGTAGTCCTGATGGACCTGTTGGACCACGTCGGCGTTGTCGATATTGGCGGTGGCTGACCATGCCTTGATGCGGTTGGTGGCGCCCGCCAGCACGTCGACGCCCCTGCGTTGCAGCTCTGATCCGGTGCCGCCGTCGAGCAGCAGTGTCTCACCTGCGTTGAGTCGATCCATGATGGGTACTGTGGGCATATGGGCTCTTTTTTTCTGACTTATGTCTTCGACGCGCTGCCTTCGATTATTCAGGATGCCGTGCGCCGCGCAACTAAGTGTGCGTAGCACCACTATCACCGAACAAGGCTTCGACGAAGTCTTGTGGGTCGAATGGCGTGACGTCGTCCAAGCCCTCGCCAGTGCCGACGAACAGGACCGGCAACTGTAACTCTCTCGTTATGGATACCACGACGCCACCTTTTGCGGTGCCGTCCAACTTGGAAAGGAATACGCCGTCGCAGTTGAGCGCCTCGGTGAACGCGCGTGCTTGATGCAGTCCGTTTTGACCAGTGGTCGCGTCCAACGCTAGGAGGACCCGCTGCGGGCTGTCTTCGTCCTGACGTGTGAGCACCCGCTGGACCTTCTTGATCTCCTCCATGAGGTTTGTCTTCGAATGGAGTCGCCCGGCGGTGTCGATAATCAGGACATCGGTTTTTCTGGCCTTTGCGGCCTGAAGCGCGTCGAATGCTACCGCGGCGGGATCCCCGTCCGGCTTGTGCGCGATGACGTCGACCCCGAGTCGCTCACCCCAGACCTGCAATTGTTCGATTGCCGCGGCCCTAAACGTGTCCGCTGCCCCGAGCAGTACTTGTTTGCCTTCCGCCTGGTATATCCGGGTCAACTTGGCGATGCTGGTGGTCTTGCCCACGCCGTTGACGCCGACGACCAGGATCACCAGGGGCTTCCCTTCGATATCTAGGCGATCCCCGGTGTGCTCCACTTGCAGGAGGTCGACCATCTCATCCTTGAGTATGGAGAAGGCGGCCTCCGAATCCGATACTTTGTCGTTGCGCACACGCTTTCGGAGCCGATCGAGCAACTCTTGAGTCGTGCCAACGCCAATGTCGGCGGCGATAAGCAGTTCCTCCAGATCGTCCCACAACTCGTCGTCCAGCTTCGCGCCGCGAAATAGCGACGCCACCTGTCCGAACCATGCTTTACGGGTCTTTTCGACCGCCTTGGCGGTCTTGTCCTTGTCTTTCCTACGCAGAAATCGCAACAATGCGTCTGACCCTCCAAACCCTGACTTGTGGGCCCTTTGGCGAACCCGTGTTAGATACGAGAGTAGCATGGAGGTAGGACGGGTCACAAGCTGGAAGTACTATCTGTCCATACAACAAAAAGAGGGCCCCGATTGTTCGGGGCCCTCTTTCGTTGTCTGCGATCCAGGAGGAGGATCCGCAGAGAGTGGGAGAACTCTCCGGGCGTACCGGAGAGGCGTATCTATTTGCGCGGGTCGGGTTAGCGGCTCAGTCGCAGGGCGAGGGCGTTGAGGTAGTCCTTCTTCGCCTGGTCGCGAGTGGGGGCGCCTGCCGAGTCATTGGCCTGCAGGTGCTCCAGATAGTTCTCGAGTCCGAATACGCCGTTTATGATCCTGGTTAGCTTTCCGAGCTTGATTGTCATTGTCGAACCTCCGCTGGTGGGCTGGCGCGATGGAGACGTAGCTCCTCGTGTCGCACTACCCATTATCTCGCCTGCGTAGCATCAAGTAAATCTATATTGTAGGATAAACAATATTCGATTGAACGATACTATTAGGAGTGGGCAATGGAGCTACGAGAGTTAAGGAGCTTTAGCACCGCGGCAAAATATGGAAGTATCTCTGCGGCTGCGGCGCGGCTCGGACTTGGACAGCCGACCGTGACGACCCACGTACGGAAGCTGGAGAGGGAGTTGGGGATGACGCTCTTCGACAGGGTCAGACGTCCGATACAGCTCACCCCCGCTGGCGTGGAGGTTGCAGCACT
>CAUZNX010000344.1:0-2859 GCA_963580905.1 Dehalococcoidia bacterium
TTGAACTCGGCAAGATGACGCGCTGGAGCTGATTTTCGGCAGCGGCCTCCAACACATTAAACAACCCGTTAACGTTGACGTCGTGGCCGAGCCTTCTCTCCTGCTCTGCCCGAGCTGACAGGATCGACCCTAGGTGGTATATCGTGTCGATCTTGAACTCTTTGATCGCCCCATCCACCTGCCCATACTGTCTGACGTCCACCAGAGTAGACGGTCCCGAATCAAGCACGTCGGGCGCCAGCGGAGTGACCCGACCCGCCGCGACGACGTTTTGGGGGCCGTACTTTTCCCGCAACACCGGAACCAGTTCTGACCCGATTTGCCCCGAGGCGCCTGTTACTAAAATACGTTCCATTTCTTCAGATATCCCGATTAGGTTGGCAAATGCTGTGGCTATTAGCAGAGTCCCCGTGGTTGCAGTAGCCTATTGATCCCACCTGGCCTTGCTCAGAACCCAGATTCAAATCATGAGGTCGCCGCCGTTAATGTCCAGAGAGGCGCCGGTTATATAAGCGGCCCTGTCGGATGCCAAGAAAGCAACGAGTTCGGCGACCTCCTCCGGCTCACCAAGGCGACTTATCGGGAAACTTTCCGCGTATGCCCTGGCCCGCTGCACAGAGATTGTGGTCCGCACCATCTCTGTGTCGATAAGCCCGGGACAGACGGAGTTCACGGTGATACCGTGGGAGGCTACCTCTTTTGCCAGGTGACGGGTAAAGCCCAATATGCCCGCCTTGGCAGCTGTGTAATGGGCTCCACCAACGGTGCTGATGTTTTTACCGGCCGTTGACGAGAAATTCACGATGCGCCCCCAGCCAGCGTTTTGCATAGGCTTGAGCACCGCGCGGGAGCATAGATAGGTCCCCTTAAGGTTCACCCCAACGACTAAGTCCCACTCATCTTCTTCGATATCCACAACGGGGGTTGGTCGCAATATGCCGGCGTTGTTGATTAGGATGTGTACGTCGCCAAACTCCCGTAAGGCGGTCTCGACCATCGTTTGGACGTCTCGTGAGGAGGTTACATCGCCGGGCGCGACAACGGCCTTATGCCCGTAGCTTTCAAGATGGGAGACGGTCTGGTCTGCGGCCTCACCATCGATGTCGTTGATGACAACGCTGGCCCCACCGCGGGCCAAACGCCTGGCCACGGCACGGCCCATGCCCTGTCCTGCGCCTGTAACTATCGCGACTTTCCCCTCGAATTCGGAATCGATTGCCATATGTATTTCCTCTGAAATCGAATGGCTGCGAGATGACGTATTGCGCCTTGCGTGAGGGCCTCCATATTAACTCAGATCGCCGAAGGCTGCATTCGTCCCGTATTAAGGTCTTGCCGAGCTTGATCAAGGTGTGCGGACACTGCTTTGACAAGGGCCCCTGCTGCTGCCAATCCTAGGGCATCTCGGGCACTAGGATTGGCAGCCCAACTCTTTGCGTCGAGCCCACCGTGGTGTATGCTGGCGTTGCCGACAATAGCAGAGGAATGCACCACCAAAGGCTAGCGAGGTTTCCCATGGCTGGAGCAGACGACAACTTCAAACTCATCAAGGCTGAGATTCTCATTGATGGCAGCGGCGCACCTGCCATTCACGACGGCGCCGTCCTGACGCGAGGTTCGCGCATCGAGGCCGTGGGGCCAGCCTCTGACGTCACTGCGCCTGAAGGGGCCAAAGTGGAGGTCCTGGATTTTCCAGGCAAGACGCTGATGCCAGGCATGGTGGACTGCCATACGCACCACAACGGCTTTGGCGATGGGCGCGCAGGCGACGAGCTTGCGCAAATGCCGGACGAGGTCCTAACTCTGCAGTCGGCCCGGAACGCCAGGACCAGCCTGTTCTCTGGAGTCACGACAATACGCGAGAACGGCCCCAAGAACTTCACGATGTTCCGGCTGAGGGACGCAGTGAATGCAGGAATCGCCGTCGGACCGCGGATGGTTCTCTGCGGCAGACCAGTGTCTATCATAGGCGGCCACATGGGTTACTTCGGCTCCGAGGTGACGGGCCCCACGGAGTGCCGAGCCATGACCAGGCAGCTCATTAAGGAAAGCGCTGACTACATCAAGATTACCGCGTCTGGCGGCTCTACCCGAACATCGTTTCCGCTGCTTTCGTCATTCAACATAGACGAGCTGACTGCCATAACGGACGAGGCGCACAAGTTCGGCAAGCTGACGGCAACCCACTGCGCCTCAACCCAAAGCATCGTCAACTCGCTGGAAGCCCACGTCGATATGATTATTCACTGTGTATTTGCAGAGCCCGACGGCACGGCGAACTTCAGGCAGGATGTGGCGGAGCGCATCGGCGAATTGGGCGCGTTCGTCAATCCAACAGTGCACGTCGGCAGAGCCAGAATATGGCTGATGCAGAACAAGAAGGAGAGCGTTGGACTGACGTCCACGGAACAGTCAACGTTGGACGACATGTTGCGGGCTTACGACGTTAAGTTAGACCACACTCGTCGGCTTATCGAAATGGGCGTGAACGTCATTACTGGGTCCGACTCTTCTTGGGGGGATTACCAGCTGGGCAACACCGTAAACGAGACCGAGTGCCTGGTGGACGCGGGCTTCTCGCCGATGCAGGGTGTGGTCTCAGTTACCGGACAGGCAGCCAAGGCCCTGGATGTCGACAATATCGTGGGCACGCTGGAGGACGGAAAGAAGGCCGACCTGCTGATCCTGGACGGCGACCCGACCCGGGACATTAACGCCCTTTGGAACGTCGACGAGGTGTTTTTCGCTGGTGAAATCTTGGACCGAGGCTCAGAAGAATCCAGAGCTAAAACCAGACAGTTGAGACCCTCATCTGGCCCCTAATTTATTCCCAGGTGACTTATTCACGGAAGGTGATGT
>CAUZNX010000345.1:0-2836 GCA_963580905.1 Dehalococcoidia bacterium
GCCGGCCCCTTCACTTCAATCGAGCACTTTCATCTAAGCTCAGCCGAACCTAGGCTTCCCGCTTCCACTCCTCTCGGAGAAGGCCATAGACTGCGTAGTCGACCCTGTCTCCGTTCCTCACGCTGTGGCTGCGGCGCACGCCCTCCTCGGCCCTCCGACGAGTGAACGGACTCGGCGTCCCGGTGTAGAGGCTCATCTCGGCGTCACTCGCGTAATCGAAGTATTCGTCTACGTCTTCCAGGCCGAATGGCCTTAGCTCAAATCTATCGGTGGTAAGCAGTACGTCTTCAAATCCGTAGTTCACGTGCGATCTCCTTTTCATAAACAAAAAATGGCCACAAACCCAAGGGGCTCATGGCCATCGATCTTCAGGAGACCAAAGAGCCATGAGCAGCGCGACCGAGGCCGCCTACTCATGGCTCTAGTTGTTACCAGGCTGTTTCGCAGGCGAACCTAGTCGAGCTTGTTTACCTCAACAGTGACCATTACTCACCTCTCGAATACACAATATCCTGCCGAACACACCCTAACACGTGCCGACGCCCTACGGCAAAATCTCAGGAATTTCGTACTCCGCGATCAACTCCTTGAAGCCCGTCACGTCCTCGTCAACGATGCGTTGTAGGTCGTCGGCTTGTGAATCGAGACGCTCGTTCAGCGAGGCGAACACGTCACGGGAGGACTTTGTAGGAGCCCAATCTGCGCTGGCTACGACGCCCATCAGCTCCTTGAGTTTCGCGTAGAGGCCCAGAGGAATTCCTCGTGGCTGTGTGCCAGCGGATCTGAAGGGCACTAGCTCGTTCTCCACGTCGCCCAGCTTTCCGGCGATCGCCCCCGCAGCCTCCGTGAGCCTAGCTTCAGCCGCATGACCCTCCGCCCGCGCGGCCCACTGCTGGACCTGGTCGCGCAGGTTCCGAATCTTGACCACCTGGCCATGGGTCTCGGAGTAGCGATCGCGGATCGCGATTTGGAGTGCAAACTGTGCGTCAAGATCCGCCTGGCTGACATTCGACCTGGGGTCGGCTGCGATCTCGAATAACGCTTCGCTGGTATTGCCGCCGGTTGTGAGCTCGATCGTATAGGTGCCGGGGGGCGCCAGAGGGCCGGTGTTTTTTGCTCCGAACGGAGAAACGCCACCCGCGACATCACCAAGTTCCTTACCTTGCGGATACCGGGTATCCCACTGGAACCGGTTCATGCCCTGGTGTGCATCGAGCCGGCCGTCGCCCTGCAATTCGGTGGAGTAGGTCTTGATGGCTGCGCTGGATGGTGCGCGGAGGGTTATCGCCACTTCCACCTCCGGCTCATCTGCGAGGTGATAGTACACGGAAACGCCGTCCGGCGGGTTCGCCCCGGCGTTCAGGTAGATGCGTTCTCTGCCGCCCCCAGGCGTCTCCACCTGGCGGTATGTCATCGGTGGGCCCAGGATGTCGGACATGTACTGCTTTCCGATGGTATCGTCCAGGATCGAGCCGGCCTGCCGAAGTAGCCTCGTGTAGTTTCTTGGCTTGACCAGGTGGGCTGGCGCGGATAAGGCGGCCTCGGTCAGTTCACGTAGCGGGGACAGATCGTCGAGGATCCAGAACGAGCGTCCGTGGGTGCCCGCAATTAGATCTCCGTCCTTAATTTGCAGGTCATAAATGGGCACCACTGGCAGGTTGGTTCGCAGCGCATCCCATTGATCACCGCCGTCGAGGGACACGTACACGCCAGTCTCGGTCCCTGCGTAGAGTAGGCCCGGCCTCTCCGGGTCCTCCCGCACGACGCGGGTGAAGTCGTCGCCGGGGATCCCAGTGGTGATCTGGGTCCACGTGTCGCCGTAGTCCTGCGTCTTGAAAATGAAGGGCCGGTTATCGTCCAGCTTGTACCGCGTCGCGGCCACGTACGTCGTAGCCGGATCGTGGGACGATGGCTCGATGGACGACACCAGCGCCCACTCCGGCAACCCAGGTGGAGTTACGTTTGCCCAGGACCCGCCGCCATCCCGCGACAGGTGGACCAGGCCGTCGTCGCTGCCCGCCCACAGCACGCCCTGCTCGTGGGGCGACTCGGCGAAGGCGTAGACGGTGCAATACATCTCAGCCCACGGACCCTCCGATGTAATGGGGCCCGAAAGTTGCTGCTTTGACTGGTCGTCGCGCGTCAGGTCGGGGCTCACCGGATCCCATGACGTGCCCTCGTCCCGCGAACGGAAGACGATATTGCCACCGATGTAGAGAGTGTCGGGGTCATGGGGTGAGATTACTATCGGAAACTCCCATGCGAAGCGATACTTGAAATCGGCGGGAGCCGTGTTCTGGTTGTACTCGGGCCAGGGCATGATCACCCGAACCTGTCCGGTCACGTGGTCATAGCGCTGTAGCGTCCCTCCCGGGTATGAGGAGTAGACGATGTTGGAATCGCCAGGCTTGACCGCGATCTTGCCCGACTCTGACAGGCCAACCGTGTATGTGTCCTCCCAGAGTAGCGCCCCTTTAAACGACCGAGTCGGCACGGACAACGCGGAGTTGTCCTGCTGCGTGCCGTATACCCTGTAGGGGAACTGGTCGTCGGTGGCGACGTGGTAAATCTCGGACGTGGGCTGGTTGTAAATACTGGACCAGGTGTCGGCCCCGTTGTAGGTGACGCATGCGCCGCCGTCGTTGCCATTGATCATCCTGAGGGGATTGCGCGGGTCTATCCACAGGTCGTGGTTGTCGCCGTGGGGCGTCGTGATCTTCTCGAATGTGCGTCCGCCATTGGTGGACTTAAGGGACTGCATCGCCAGCACCCATACTGTTTCGGCGTCCGTGGGGTCGGCGAAGACGTGGGTGTAGTACCAGGGCCTAGAGCGCAC
>CAUZNX010000346.1:0-2830 GCA_963580905.1 Dehalococcoidia bacterium
TCGGTGAACAGCACGCTGCCGAACCCTGCGCCAATACCACGCTGGGCGAGGAAACTCTGGTGGCTCTGGTCGATCTTGATCATGGAGCCCATGTTGTGCAGCTCCGCAGCCCGGCACAGGTTGTCGAGGTCGTGCAGGTCGAACGACCCGTACTCCGCGACGAATTCCACGTAGTCATATTGCCCAGTGTGGCCTATCGCCTCTACCACCGCAGGCCAAACCGAAAGAATATGGGTGCTCACAGTCGGCTCGCCGCTATTGAGCTTCTCTCGAAGCTTGTTCACTCTCATAGGGACACCCTCCATGTGGTTCTGATATTAAAAATACAAGCTCGGACTTCTAGAGGCTGGGAACTGGTTCCAGAACCAACACCTAAGAGCCTACACCGGCCTCTTTGGCTATCTTCTCCAACTGCTTGAAACTCGACTCCTTGTCTGCGTTGTCCAGGCTAAGTACGACGCGATTCGCCCCGGCCTTCTCATACGCGGCAATCACATCGCGATCGATAGGAACGTCCGTGCACGTGATCGTAATGGCAGCGGGGTCACGCCCGGCCGCCTCCGCCAGGTCACTAAGCTTTTCGCGCGCCTCGGCAACCTCCTCTGGCGGCCTACCAATCGGCAGCCAGCCATCGCCGTACTCCACGATGCGCTTGAAAACCCTGGGCACATGGCTGCCGAACAATAGTGGTGGGTGCGGCTTCTGGGCCGGTTTCGGGAAGCAGTACAACGGCGGGAAGTCATAGTAATCACCGTGCCACTCGCTCACCTCTTTGGTCCAAAGCTCTTTGAGCGCGCCCACTGCCTCGCGGGCCTGGGTCCATCGGTGCGGAAAGTCAGAGCCAAAGATCGCCGCCTCCTCCTTCACCGAGCCCGTACCAATACCGAGCAGCACCCTGCCGCCACTGTACATGTCCAGGGACCCGACCTCTTTGGCGAATGTAACCGGATGCCGCTCTGTGACCACACACACCGCCGTCCCGAGCAGCAGGTCCTTGGTTACCGCCGAAGCCCTCGCGAGCTGAATCAACGGGTCGGGAATATCGGCCCAGAGCCGTGGAATGTCGATCTCAGTCACCACTGGCAGTGTCGGCTGCTCCCCGGTCCATATCGAGTCGAAGCCCATCTCCTCCGCCCGTGGCGCAAGGTCCGCGATATCGACTGAGTACGACGACAATATGGTCCCAAGTCCGATTTTCATTAAACCCTCACCCTGTGTCGTTTGGCGCGCTCAAAAACACAACAACCTACTCGGTAATCGGCTCGTGAATCCCCTGGTCGTCGCGATGCGGGTTGCCGCCAAACCCAATATATGCGAGATCTTCGTCGCCCGTGTTCTTCGTGTAGTGCTTCAGGCCCACTGGCGTGTAAATCCAAGCCCTTCGCCCGACTACGCGTTCCTCATCGACCACACGCATGATGCCGCGCCCCTTGATGACGTAGTAGTACATCGGGGTCTGATGTTCGTGGGACTGGTACTCGCCGCCCGGTCCGAACGTATTCACCCCAATGAGTCTGTCGTAGTCGCCCGCGCCCGGTAGCGGCGCATCCATAGCCCAGCCATCCACATACTGGTAGCTGCTCCCGTCCACGGCCTTGAGAGTATGGGTTTCGTACCCCGCAGACCACGTCATCCACTCATCCTCGGTAAAGACGTACTTTGGCATTTTTGAGTAATCCTTTCGAGCCGTCTCGGTTTAGATTCAGTCCAATGCCCGAACCAGGCAGGAGGACACTACTCGGTGACCGGCTCGTGAATCCCTTCGTCGTCGCGATGAGGGTTGCCGCCGAAAAAGATGTACGCAAAATCCTCTTCGTCACCCGTGTTTTTCGTGTAGTGTTTCAGACCCACTGGCGTATATATCCATGCGCCCTTGCCCACAACTCGTTCCTCATCGCCCACACGCATAATTCCACGACCCTTGATCACATAGTAATACATCGGGGTCTGATGTTCATGGGCCTGGTACTCACCGCCCGGGGCGAACGTGTTAACCCCAATGAGTCTGTCGTAGTCGCCCGAGCCCGGCAGCGGCGAATCCATGGGTCTGCCCTGGATATGCCCATAGCTGCTGCCGTCAACGGCCTTCAGGGTATGTGTCACGTAGTCCCCGGACCATGTCATCCACTCATCCTCAGTAAAAACGTACTTTGGCATATTGAAGAATCCTTTCAGGCCTCTACGCCCATTTAGGTGGGCACGCGGACCGACGGCGCGGGCAGAGTGTAGCAACGTTGTTTGAACCCGGCAAGATGCATGGTATGCTCGCGACAGCATCGAATTCGCAATCTAGGCCACCATGAGCCAACGCAACCAGGTAATACCGCGCTCCAACCACCTGTCACACTTACGACGCTTCGCGACGAAGCATCTGGGGCACGGGCCAGGGTGTGCAAGAGAGGGGCTTGGCCCCTTTGCCGGGAGCCTGAGGGTGTCCCTCAGATAACTATTGATATCTCATTTTTTCGGTTGCGCGATAGTGTAGGTAAGGTCGCCCTCGGGCCACCCCAAGATTCGAGAGAGGAACCACAGATGAACCAATGCAACATGCTCCTACCATCCGCGGTAGAGGCCATCGGCGGCACGCCATTGGTGGAGCTTTCCCGTATTACCCGAAACGTCGACGGTCGCATCCTCGCAAAGCTGGATCACCTCAACCCCGGCTTCTCGAAAAAAGACCGCATCGCCCGCCAAATCATTGAAGACGCCGAAGCCGATGGAACCCTGTCCCCCGGCCAAACTGTCGTCGAGCTCACCAGCGGCAATACCGGCACCGGTCTGTCCATCGTGTGCGGAATAAAGGGCTACCCATTCGTCGCAGTCATGTCCA
>CAUZNX010000347.1:0-2824 GCA_963580905.1 Dehalococcoidia bacterium
ACGTATGTGTGTGCGGCGGGCTGATGGAGATGCAGAAGATTGCCGCCATCGCGGAGGCACACGACGTGGCGGTAGCGCCCCACAACCCCATGGGACCACTGGCCGGTGCCATCAACGTACAATTCGCTGCGGCAACCACGAATTTCCTGATACTAGAGTACAAACCCCACGACACAGATAGATGGAGAGATCTGGTCAAGGTTCCGTGGGCGCCTGTAGACGGCCATCTGCCCATCCCCGAGACGCCGGGGTGGGGCCTGGAGCCCAACGAGGACACCCTCAAAAGCCTTGCCTATGCACCCTGGCGCAGGGGTGACCCTCGCCGCGCCGATGGCAGCCCCGCCTTCATCTAGAGCAACCAGCGTCTGCGGTGCCACACACCGGAGACTAGCGCGGAAACCCGTCTTGGAGGTACGGTCGCATCGGATGAGAGTTGCTTGAGACCTGAGATCATCCGCAAATGCGGACCCGGTCAGTCGCCAGGCTGTAGCCCAACAGTCACAAGCTAGCGCAAATAGGGGGAATGCAATGGAACAGACGGACACATATCCGGTTCAATTCGATATTGACTACCCTGACAGGCCTCTGAATCGCCTCAGTACATTTTTCCGTTTCATACTTGTCATACCGATCATAGTGCTATTCGCTGCGGGGATACCGGCATTGCTCTTCCCTCCCCTACTGATGATCCTTTTCCGCCAGAAGTACCCCCGGTGGTGGTTTGACTACAACGTAGCCCTGCTCCGCTTCAGCGCGAGGGTTATGGTCTACATCGCCCTCATGAGGGACGAGTATCCTTCGACGGACGAGGAGCAATCGGTTCATCTGGAGGTTCCCTACCCTGACGTCGAATCCGAACTTGGTCGCCTGCTCCCTCTGTTCAAATGGATCCTCGCAATACCGCACTACATCGTGCTCTCCTTCTTGGCCGTAGCTGCGTTAGTCGTCATCATCGTCGCCTGGTTCGCCATCTTGTTCACCGGGCGATACCCTCGATACCTCTTCAACTTCATGATCGGTTTCCAGCGGTGGGCCAACAGGGTTGGTGTGTACGCCTTCACGCTGACCACAGACCAATACCCGCCGTTTCGACTGAGCCCGTAGGGCTGTCTGTGCGGGGCCAAAGATCACCAATGGCGCTCCCTTTCGGAGGCGCCATTGCACTACATCCGACCAAGGCGTAGTATCGTGCGCACCAAACGACGAAGACAGCCTCCGGAGTCTCGTCGGCAGTCGTCGAACGAGGTGAAATCGTGATAGTGGTTACCGGCGTCGCCGGAAGGCTTGGAGATCGCGTCGCGAGGCTTCTCATCGAGAGAGGCTACGACATCGTCGGGACCGACCAAATTACGCCCGAAGGATTCCCGTCCGATTTTGTGCTGGAGGACCTTCGCGACAGGGAAGCTGTTGATCGTCTACTTGACGGTGCCGACGCCGTAGTACACATGGGCGCCCATCCTGGGCCCGCGAGGATGGAGCCAAGGGCCATCTTCGCAAACAATGTGGATAGCACGTTCAACCTAATGATGTCGGCCGCCGAGAAGGGCCTGCGACGGGTGGTCTTCTCTTCCAGCGCGTTCGCCATGGGGTGGGCGCACGAGGGCGAAGCCTTCGTGCCTCACTACCTGCCCCTGGACGAGGACCACCCGATGATGCCCTTCGAGCCCTACGGCCTGTCTAAACAGGTGGGCGAGGACATCGCGCAGATGATTTCCCGCAACTCCGCAACCTCGGCGGTGAGTCTACGCTTCACCAATGTGGTGTACCCGGAAGACCAGTCCGAGTTCCCATGGCCCGCCCCCACACCTGAGGAGCCGCTCACTCTCGTCATGTGGGCATACGCCGATCCCCGGGACGTGGCAGAGGCACACGTCCTTGCACTAGAGGCAGACATTATCAGTCACGAAGCGTTCCTCATCGCTCAGAACTCCAATCGTCTCAAGGTGCCGACCAGGGAACTGATCAAACAGAACTTCGGGGAACAAGTCGAGATCCGAGGCCCACTTGAGGGCAACGCCAGCGTGATAAGCACCGAAAAGGCTCAGCGGATGCTCGGCTGGAAGCCCCGTTACGATTGGACACGCGACTAAGTCTTAGGTTACCGGCAAGGCGCGACCTCAAAGCTGTCGCTGCCCTGGGAGGAATCAAATGGCTTCAGCGAAGGCGCCATGGCGTCGCGAAACCGAGCTGTTCTCTTCGGGCACGGAGGGATACCACACGTTCCGAATCCCCTCCGTGGCGGTCGCCAATGACGGCACCATCCTCGCTATATGCGAAGGACGCAAAGACGGCCAGGACGACTATGAAGCAAAGGCGCTGGTCGTAAAGCGCAGCACCGACAACGGCGCGACATGGGGCGACCTACAACTCATCGTCAGCGACCCTGAATTGACGATGAACAACCCCACGGTGGTGGTCGACCGCCAGACCGGCACGATCTGGCTAGCCTATTGCAAGACCGCGTACTACCCATACGTCGTTCGCAGCGACGACAGCGGTGCGACCTGGTCCGATCCAATAGACCTGACCGAGCAGGTCAAGCTGCCCAATTGGGAGCTGTACGACTTTGCGCCCGGTCACGGCATTCAAATGTCTGACTGCACTCTCGTCCTGCCCGCAGACCACATCGAAGGGCTGCGTAGCGACGCAATATTTAGCCACTCGCACGTGGTCGTGAGTGACGACCACGGCGCAACTTGGAAGCTCGGCGGGTCTATGGGCTCGTGGACCAACGAGTGCGAGGTAGTGGAGACCCAAAACGGGTCGCTGTACATGACTGTGAGGTCCGGCAAGCGAGGACACGGCAAGCGCCTGTTCTCGCGGA
>CAUZNX010000348.1:0-2815 GCA_963580905.1 Dehalococcoidia bacterium
AGCAGCCAACTCACGTTCTAGAACATGGCGCTGTGGGCGAAGATGAAGGGCATCGACTTGCTGGCGACCGGCGACTTTACCCACCCGGACCAGCTCGCCGAGATCCGGGCGAAATTGCACGAGACCAGCGATGGGCTATATGACCTGGATGGTATCCGATTCGTCCTGGGCGCCGAGGTGAACTGCAGCGCAGAGCAGGATGGACGGCTTCGCCGCGTCCATGTCCTTGTCTTTGCCCCGGACCTGGAAGCGGTAGCCTCCATCAACGCCACTTTCGGCCGTCACGGTAAGCTGGCAAGCGACGGACGCCCAACGGTGCATATGATGCCGCGCGATCTCCTTGAGACGCTGCTCGGCATCGATGAGCGGTGTTTCAATAATACCGGCCCATCTGTGGACACCACACTTCGGGCTCTATGGCGAAAAATCGGGTTTCGACTCCCTGGCAGAGTGTTTCGGCGACTTGGCGTCCTATGTACCCGCAATCGAGACGGGGCTGTCGAGCGACCCGGCCATGAACTGGCGCGTGCCGTCACTGGATGGCGTGTCGATCGTCTCGTTCTCCGACGCCCATTCGCTGCCTAAATTGGGCCGAGAATTGACCGTGTTCCGAGGTGAGCCGACCTACGACAGCCTGTTGGACTCGCTCCGGAACCAGGCAATCGAATACACGCTGGAGATGTTCCCCGAGGGGGGCAAGTACCACCACGCCGGGCATCGCAAGTGTGGCGTCCGGCTGTCGCCGCCGGAGTGGACGGCTAACGGCGAGCGCTGCCCCGAATGCGGCAGAAAGCTGACGTCAGGGGTGATGCAGCGGATCGAAGGGCTGGCAGAGCGCATCGTATCAACGAGCATGGGTGACGACGGATTGATCCACGGCGACGATTGCCGCCCGCCGTTCCGAACGATGATTCCGCTCCGACAGATCATCGCCGAGGCCCTCGGTCGTGGCGTCGAAACGAAAGCGGTCACAGGCGCTTACCACAAGCTGGTGGAGGAACTACTCGGCGTCGGCCATCGAATCTATCGCAGGCGAGCGGGTCGCGGAAGGCGTGGTCAGGGCCAGAATGGGAAACGTGACCATTTCATCTGGCTTCGACGGCGAGTATGGTCGAGTGAGCATCTGGCCTGATTAATTTTTCGACTTTGTATAAGACTTGTACTATAATAGAGCCTTATCGAATTTCCACCGAGGGATACGCCATGACCTCCATCAGTGTGCAAAAAGACACAACCGTCGGTGTGATCACCGCAATAGCCGCCCTAAGCTTCCTGGTGAGCCTCATCGGAGTCGGGATCAATATCGACGGGCTGGCCGCTACTGGTGCGCTGGCGTTTGTAGGGGCCACGATTGGCACAGTCTGGGCAGTCAAGCGAGCATAGCTCACTCCAGCCGCCGAAGCTCCCCTCGCTAGTGATTCTCTCGCATGTAGCGGATGATCTCCATCATCGCTTTGCAGTCGATCTCGTTGTATTGGACGATCTCCTGCATTAGTGCGATTTCGTGGGCTGGCACACCGGTCCTTTTGGCCTCCCGATCACACCACATCCCGCCGATCATCGCCCCCAGGCCACCCATCGAGCCCTCTTCCCATATCGTCTCGACCAGATCCCTCGCATACATCGCCTGCGTGACCGACTTCAACCCCAAACCTGTCGCACCCTCAACCTGCACGCCCTCGGCCCGCATCACACGCTTTAAGAAGTCGAACCAACCCAACTCTGGCCACTGACTGTTCGGATGGCGTACGACAGCCGAGTTGTAGGACGTCTCAAGAAACGACGTCTCCGCCGGCGACCAGTGGAACACCATCGGTTGCGCGATTTCGGGCGCTAAGCGTCGCCGAACAGCCTCCATGTGGACCATCCAACCCTCGATGATCGACGCCTCCGAGTCCTCAGTGAACCGATCCACCGTGAAGCTCGAAAAACTCCACTCACCGTCCTCGATGTGCCCACAGCCAATCGTAAAGATCAGGGTCTGTCCACCCTTCAGCGGTATGCGAGAGAAGTCGTCGTTGATATCGCTGACCGTCTCAAAGTCCACGTAGAACGCCAGACCCGGCGTCCGCCAGTCTTGGTCGCCGTTGACTAAGTGTTCAGGTGTGACCACGCTACCACCACTAGGAGTCCCAAGCAGGGGTTGCTGTACGCCATTGCCCTGTGCAACAAGGTTCGTAGGCCACTGGCTATCGAGGACCTCCTCGGCTATTTGCAATTTTGCTGAGTGCCAGGGGTAGTCCCTGGCATTTCGCATGTTTGGCTGAAGTTCGGGCACAGACGGCGTCGGCGAAACCACCCAATCTCCACCCTCTTTTCGTACACGCCGCTGCCAGGCCACGGCCTCATCCGCTATCTCGTACGCCGACTTACCCCGTCTGGGAATCTCGTCGGGCGCGATCATCCCAAGCCTCTCCATGCACCCAGTCCCACGCTCCGTCTCGCCAGCCTGACGCCACTGCCAGGACCGGCCAAGCAGGTATGCAACCGGGGGCAAAAGCCCCTGTAGACGACCCAGGGCTCTGTTGTACATAGCAAGCTGGACACGGTAAGCCTTTCGCGAATCGCCCGCCGACATATGACCATCCTGACGCAGGTGCAGCGTCGTGAATTTGGCATCGACTATGCGGTAGTGTCGCCCGGAGAGGCCAAGGTCCGGGGCTTCCAGACCTGCTTCTTCCTCCGAGACCGTCAAGGGAAACAGGTCATGCAGTACATCAGAGCGCACCAGCAGGTCCGGCATGCCATATGTGCGACGCTCGGCGTCTCGCAGCACGCCCTGGTAGATGATCGGCTCGCCTCGCGCCATCGCCTC
>CAUZNX010000349.1:0-2808 GCA_963580905.1 Dehalococcoidia bacterium
AACTCACCACCGTCTTCGCCTATCCTGATGAGCTCGTCGAGGGCGGCGGCGATGTCCTCGACGGAGTGGGAGTCCGGGGCGAGCGTTTCGCACTTGCCCGGTCCGGTCCAGAGGATGACCGAGTCGGTGTGTATGTCTATCTGACCATTCTCACCGATCACCTCCAGGTAGCGGGCGGTGGTTTGCCCCTTAGAGGCGTTCACGAAGGCCCTTACCCCGTTCTTGAAGTGAACATAGCCGCTTCCCCCCGGATCTTCCTCTGGAATTCGTCCGCCGGTGCCCTTGTAGTAATAGTAGTCCTCGAAGCCCTCGTCCAGGTCGGCGAATACCCAGTCTGGGTCGGACTCGGCGAAGAAGAGGATGCCGTCGATGAGGTGCGTCCCGTTCCTGAACAGCATAGCTCTTGGCCCACCCATGTGGGCGACGATACGCACGACTCTTCCTATCGCTCCAGCTCGAATTGCCGCTCGCGCACGGTGGAAGATGGGCCACCAGCGCCTGGTGTGGTCTACGCTGAGCAGTGCCCCATTGGCTTCGCAGGCCGCCAACATGCGGTCGCAGTCCGCCACAGTCGTGGCCAGAGGCTTCTCGCACAGGATGCGCTTCACTCCGGCGTTGGCCGCGTACAGAACGATGTCTGTGTGGCGGTTGTCCGGCGTGGCCACCTGAATGATGTCGAGGTCCTCCTTGTCGATCATCTCCCGATAGTCGCTGTAAGTCCGTGTGTGCGGGAACACATCGTCCCATGTCTGAGCAAAGGACTGGAGCATCTCGGATTTGATGTCGCACACGGCGACCAATTCCGTGTTGAGCAGGGCCGTGTGGGCGGCCACGTGAGAGTGGGGCATCGGAGTCCTGAGCACAGCCCCTGTTTCGGGCAAGGGTCGCGTCATCCCGATACCGCTAAGCCCTACGACTCCCGCTCGAAACGTCGATGCCTTTACCATTTAAAATCCTCCCTTGGGTCCGAATGTTCATCACATGCGATAACAGCGCGACGGAGTTGGTCCGCACGGTCTTATGCTCTATATTACACGAATACTTAATACTTTTTCGAGGACACCCTCATGTTTGATGTCCTATCACATAACGTATTATAGTGGATTCGTCGTTGACAGAGTACAGCCGTCGTGATAACTTCGGCCCGCTTTTGGACCCAGCAGAAAACAGCGGCCACATGCGAGAGGCGAACAGGTAGCGAGAGTCAGAACCATCAACCGAAAGGCGAGGTGACGAATGCCGGAGCGAAGCAAGCTGAAATTGGCCCTCGTGGGGCTCCGACACGGCCATGTGGGGAGTTTCGACGATGACGGTACGGGCTACATCGCCACGTTCAAGCAGATGGACGAAGTAGAGATCGTAGCCTACTGCGACGAGACCGGCTCCCCACGCTTGGACGAGGCCAGGGAGCATCACCCCGGCGCAGGTATTTACGAGAGCCTGGACGACCTCATCACCCGGGAGGAGTTCGACGTCGCCTGTGTGGCGCTGCCGGCCAGGGATGTCCCTGCGGCGGGCATCAAGCTGGCCGAGGCGGGCAAGCACTTTTACATGGAGAAGCAGTTCGCTCTCACGGCGGCCGACCTCGTTCCCCTGGTCAAGGCCGTGCGTAGGAACGGAGTCAAAGTGCTGCCGGGGTACCCGTGGCGGTTTCACCCCGTCGCCCTGGAGTTGAGGCGCATCATCGACGACGGTCCGCTGGGCCGGCCGGCGGACATCGAGTTGAGCTTCACCACCTCTCAGGTGCGGCCAGGAAGCCGGGACCCCGACCACTTCATGTATGGACGCGACACAGAGGGCGGTGGGGTCCTGCACATGCTCGGAGGGCACTACATCGAGCTGATGCGGTTCCTGGCTGGGTGCGATATCAGGTCGGTACAAGCGATGACGGCTCGTCCCGTGGGCTATATCCAGGAGCCCCTGGAGGATCTCGCGCTCTGCGTCTTTGAGTTCGAGAGCGGGGTCTTGGGAAGCCTCAGGTGTGGTTACCTCGCGCCCAAGGTCATCGGCACCGACGCCTCTCTCGTGTATCGTGGCGTCGATGGCTGGGCCGACTGGACGCCCATAGGCAGCGCCAGTCTTGACGTCAAGGCCGCGCCTCTCGATGGGGGCAGCTGGCTCGAAAGGACCTTCACCGACTCGCTCCCGCCCAAGACCGGCTACGGAGGTACCGTGTGGATGTTCGAGTGGATGCGCCGGTTCATGGACGACATCCAAGCCGATCGAGAGCCAGCTCTCAACGTGGAGGACGCCCTGCGGGTACTGCAAACTATCGACGCGGCCTACGAGTCTGCGCGGACCGGCCGCAGGGTCGAGGTGAAGTACGGTATCTGATTAGAGGGAGGCGGATCATGGGAGGCCCCCGTGCTCCGTATTCCAGGCAAGTCCGATGTGGCTACGAGGAAGGCTTGCGACCGGCCGCGAAACGTCCTTTGAAGCTGTACCACGGGTCGTCTTTGTCGAGAGGCAATGCGACGGGTTGGTTCTCCTCCGACGACTTGTAGATCGCCCGTACCACCTCGACGTGGTGATGCGGCACCTCGAGAGGTACCTGGGGTTCGGTGTCGTTGATGACACGCTCCAAGAACCCCCGTGTTTGCTGCTCCTGGGACCGTAGCTGGCAGGTCCTCCACTTCAGCGCGCGGAGAGCCAGCGCTGAGTTCCCTGACGGTCCGGTTGTAGCGTCTGCGCCTATCGATCGTCCGTAGTTGAACCTCCTTCCTGCGTTGGAGTATCTGCTCCCGCCTCCCGTTGAGCACGTCCGCCGGAGTGATATTACTCAGCGCCATGTGATAGCGCGAGAAATTG
>CAUZNX010000350.1:0-2802 GCA_963580905.1 Dehalococcoidia bacterium
CATCCAACAGCGGGTTGCGCCCAACCTCTTCGAATACCTCGTCCGCGACCTGCTTGATGATCGTCGCTCGTGGGTCGTAGCTATTGTACACCCGGTGGCCGAACCCCATTAGCCTGCGACCACCCGACTTTGCCTCTTTGACCGCGGCCGCCACGTTGTCTTTGGACCCGATGCTCTCTCCAGCATTCGAACGACAGCCTCGCTTGCACCGCCGTGCAACGGCCCATAGAGTGCCGACCCGTACTCGGCCATGGCCGAGTACGGGTCTCCCCCCGAGCTGCCGATGCCCCGCATAGTCGTCGCGCTGCAGTTCTGCTCGTGCTCCGCATGCAGGATGAACAGCACGTCAATAACCTTCTCAAGCACCGGATTCGGGCGGTAGTCGACATCCGCGAGGGGTGCATGAGCATGTTCAAGAAATTACCGGAATAGGACAGCCTGTTGTCGGGATAGATGTACGGGAACCCAACGCTGTTCCTGTAGGCGAAAGCGGCGATGGTAGGCATCTTGGCGATCGTCCGATAGGTCAGCAGGTCGACAGACTCCTGGTTCGAAACATCTTTCGCGTCCGGGTAGAAGGTCGATAGTGCACCCTCCGTGCTCAGCAGCATCCCCATCGGGTGAGCGTCGTACCTGAAGTATTCCATCAATTGCTTGATGTTCTCGTGGAGCATGGTGTGGATCGTGATGTTGTTGGTCCACTCGTCGAGCTGCGCCTGATTGGGAAGCTCACCATAAATAATCAGATAGGCCGTCTCCAGGAATCTGGATTCCCGGGCGAGTTGTTCGATCGGATAGCCGCGGTAGCACAAAATCCCCTTGTCGCCATCGATATACGAGACCGCGCTGCGGCAATTCGCAGTATTCCCGTATGACGGGTCATAGCTCGTGAGGCCGATGTCCTCATCGGAGACCTTGATCTGCTGCAGATCCGTAGCCCTGATTGCCCCTTCGGCAATAGGAATCGTGTACTCAGCCCCAGTGCGATTGTCCACCACAGACAACGTGTTCTCGCTCATCAGATTCCTACCCCTCGCGAATATCCCCTGGTACCTGCATTATACTCTCTGCTGCGTCTCTGAACCGCACCGTGCGCCCACCAAAGCCTCGTCTAGAAAACCCTGATTGCAGCCAGATAGCCACTGCAATACCATTGCCGGGACACAGTTGGCATCACGTCGGCATAATACTCAGCTATTTGAAACAATCGAGCCAGGAGTGACAACATGATTCACGAGATACGCACATACAACCTCAAGCACAAGATGGTGCCCGAGTACCGCAAGCGCTTTGGCGAGAAATTGCCTGATCGCGCAAAGCTATCGCCCCTGGGGGGCCACTGGGCAACCGAGGTCGGCAACCCCAACGAGGTCGTCGCGATTTGGCCCTACGATAGTCTGGAGCATCGCAAACAGGTCCGGGCCGAGGCCGACGCCTCAGGCATATGGCCTCCGGACACAGGCGATTTGATAGAGAGCATGGTCTCGGAAATCTACACGCCCGCCCCCTTTGCTCCGGCCATCGGCGAGCGCAACATCGGCCCGATCTACGAGATGCGCATGTACACATATTCGGCCGAGGACATCCCAGAGGTACTTGAGAGCTGGGGCGAGCGGCTCGCCGCCAGGCAGGAGTACTCACCGATGGCTGGCTGCTGGTACAAAGAAACCGGCGGGCTCGACAACTTCGTCCACATGTGGGCATACCCAAGCTTCGAGGAGCGCATGAGAATCCGCGTCGAGACGCGGGCAAATGGTGTATGGCCGCCACCAAACTCCGCGCCCATCATCCGGCAACGCACCAAGCTCCTAATGCCGGCCCCATTCTCACCAATGCAGTAGAAGCGCAGGAACGAAACCAAATCTCTAGTTTCTTGAAAGTGTCATCTTCTGCGCTTTCCTGTACCTTTGACGGCAGGTAGGTCTGAGCGAAGCCGACACCCCGCAACCATCCGGGAGATAGCCGCTTGAAACTCGGAAGCTCCGTCGAGATCGCAGAGGGGGTCCACCAGATCTGGGCGGTCGGCGCTCGGGTCACTGTGATCGCCGAAGGCGACGACGTGGTGCTGGTGGACACCGGATCCAGAGGCAGCTTGGGCCCCATCATTTCCGGGCTCGACTCTCTCGGCATCGCCCCCGAGCGCGTCGGCCTGATCGTCCTCACCCACTACCATCCAGACCACTCCGGAGGGCTTTCCGGCCTGGCTCCGGCAACCTCCGCCAAAATCGCGGCTCACCGCTCGGAAGCAGATGTACTTTCCGGAGTCGCAAGCGCACCCAGCCCTTTTCGCAACGGCCTCGTTGGCAAAATCGCGGGTCCGGTAATCAACCGTTTCTATGGTGATGCCGTAGAGATAGACCTGCTCCTCGAAGATGGAGACCGCCTCCCCGGCCCTATCGACATCGACGTGATCCACACGCCCGGACACACCCCCGGCAGCATATGCCTCTACCTCCCAAAGTTGCGGCTACTAATGGTCGGTGACGCGCTCCAGTACAGGTGTCACAGACTGAGCCCCGCGGCACGGGCTTCCAGTCAGGACAGACCACAAGCAATAGAGTCGCTAAAAAAGCTGCTGGATTTCGAAGTCGAGACCATGTGTTTTGGCCATTACGACCCCCTGCGCGGCGACGTAGCAGGATCCTTACGAAAGGTCATCGCAAAGCATTAGGCGGACAAAGTGGCTGCGCAGAGGGGCATGGCCCCGTTGCCGGGAATGGTGGTGCCAGTCGTGGGCCTACATCAATCTCAAGTCTCATTGCGGCGTGCAGAGGGGCATAGCCCCTTCGCCGGGAATAGTGG
>CAUZNX010000351.1:0-2785 GCA_963580905.1 Dehalococcoidia bacterium
ATCTCCCACTCCGCAGGAGGCGACTCCGATGGCCGCAATAGACTTTGCACGGGCCTATATGACCAGGTTCGGTGAAAATGAAGGCAGCATCTCGCGCATCCAACTGGAGGCGACATGCACAATATTCGACTAGGCCTCCGGCGCTGAGGACACGTACTATCTCATCGCCCCGTGCCGTGCCGAACACAACCACTCCGACGACAAGCTCATCGTCATGCCCAATTACGCTTTTTGCGGTATATTCGGCGAGAAGGAGCACACCATCATCCCCACCCACTGGGTCACCGAGCCCGACTACCTCGATGACCCCGAACTGAACACTACCAGCGGCCGCACACTCAACCAGGCCGCCAAGAAACTGGACAGGTAGGAAGACGTTCGGCTGGATATCGAGAGATTCTCGGACAGCACGTTGCTCGAGACGAACGCGCAGATCGTGGATGAGACACTGACGAACAAGTCCCTCGTAGGCAGGACGGAGATCAGGGACGACGCCAGCGGTACACGAGCGGTGCTGGAGTACCAGATCAAGACGATGAATATCTTGAGAAAGCCAATGCGGTACCAGGTGGATACGGGCCCGATCATAGTGCACGATTTCGGCTCGACAGCCGGGATGCAGATCGAGCGCTTCGACATCGCCCACGTGGTCTACAACAGGCACTACAAGGGCGAATTCATCCTACGCAGGCCCAAGGGAGGTCATCGCGGGCGGCAAGCTGCTGTACTCGGTCACCGACTACTCCCTGGTGATGGACTACCAGGGTAGCAACGCGCTGCTCTCTGCGGGGTAGTCGGCCAAGGCGGCCAATGGCAACTACGGAGAGCCCTGACCTCCAGGGCGCTGTCGGCCGCCAAAGAAACCTCCGGCACCGCCGATGCCCTGGGTTATGCCCTCAGGCACGACGTTGACGGAGTTCGCCACCACCTGTCCGTCCTCGTCCGGCTGCCCTATGACCACGACATTCATGCCGATCTCCAAATTTGCGATCGTCCCCTGCGACGTGATTCTGACTGTCATATCCTCGTTTACGGCCACCGGAAGCGGCCCCTGCTCGGTCTCGATAGTAATGCGGCTCTCTTCGATTGATTCGACTGTGCCGGTGAGAGCGCGTGTGCCTCCGAAACCGCCACCGCCGAAGCCACCCTGGCGCTGACCACCAGTCCGCCCACCTCCAAACGCGCCCCCTTCCGCCACAACCGTAATCGAGGAGGCCAAGAAGCTGCCGGTGTCGTCGCGTTCCCCAATCACCGAGACCTGCTGACCGACTTCCAGGCCCTCGACGCCCGTCTCAGAGGAGATGCTAACGGTCGCGTCTCCACTAACAAATGCCGTCAAAACCCCGTCGGGCGTGCCAACGCTCACGAAATTGCCGTCGATGCTTTCGATGGCGCCAACGATAGGCGCTAATCCACCACCAAAACCACCACCGCGGAAGCCGCCCCTACCCTGGAACTGCTCCCGAAGCTCGGCGAGTTCTTCCTCGGTCACCTCACCCGACTGTAATCGCTCCCGCAATGCGGCAAGCTGCTCCAGCGTGGGCCCGTCCGTTGCCGGTTCCGCCAGTGTAGACGGGACAACCTCGACCGCACTCGCAGTGGGCGCCTCCGGGGCGACCACAGCATCAGACGTGTCCGCAGATGGGGCAGTCTCGGAGGCTACCTGCGAAGCGGCGATGACCGTCGGCTTCGGGAAGTCCACCGCAGCGACCTCACTTGCCCCCTCATCACGGAGGATCGTCCAGGCTACCGCGCCTCCGCCCAACCCCACGCCCAACACGGCTACGCCCAGGAGCATGATTGCGAAAATTTTCAACTTATCACCTCTCGTGTAGCCATTGGGCTACTCGTAACGCAACGCTTCGATCGGGTGCAGATTCGCCGCCCGCGCCGCAGGATAGATTCCGAAGAATAGCCCGATGGCGGCCGCCACCGCCAACGCCAGTATCGTGATGTCACCGCTGACCGCCGTCTCGAAGTTTTGCCCAATTATTTCGCGCCCGTCCATCAGCCGCGCCAGCACAACGCCGAGCACCGCTCCAGCAATGCCGCCACCCAGGCTGAGCAGCGTCGCCTCGGACACGAACTGCAGCAGGATGTCCCGCCATTTCGCCCCCATGGCCTTGCGAATACCGATCTCTCGTGTTCGCTCAGTGACCGAGACCATCATGATGTTCATGATCCCGATGCCGCCGACGAACAACGAGATGCCCGCTATCGCGCCGAGGAACAGGGCGAATGTCTCCTGTGTTTCCGTCAATGTCTCAATTGTCTCTTCCTGGCTCGTTATCGTGAAATCGTCATCGTCCGTGATCCTGTGGCGGAGCCGGAGGGATGTCGTAACCTCCTGTATCGCCTTGTCCATTGAGTCGATGCCCTCGACCTGCACGTTGATCGCCTGAACCGCGATTCCGCCCTGTGTAGTGCGCTGGGACGAGAGCCGGTAGTAGGCGGTCGTGATGGGGACGAGAATCTGCCCATCCAGGTTCCCCAGGGCCGTCCCTCCCCTGCTCTCCAGAACGCCTGTTACCCTGAACTGTCGTCCGGAGATCCTCAGCGTCTGGCCCACCGGGTCACGGAACCCGAAGAGCGTCTCGGCGACCTCTGAACCCAGCACAGCGACCTCGTCCCTGGTCACCACTTGCTCATTCGTGATGAACTGACCGGAGCTAACCGAGTAGCTCCGGACAAACTCATACTCCGGGGTCACGCCGACGATCTGAGCGAATGTGTTCTCACGACCAGCTACCACGACCCCAGACGTACTGACCTCAGGCGCCTGGGC
>CAUZNX010000352.1:0-2784 GCA_963580905.1 Dehalococcoidia bacterium
ACATAACCGCCACCGCTTCCAGGTCTACAGCAAAATCTAGTCCATTCTCCTACCATTTCGTCCTGAGGAGTGCCACGACGAAGGAATTGGGGTGGTGCTAGGACCACACACCGTGACCGCTTCGGCGTCGGGTCGACAGTTTGGAACGTGGGATTCGTCAGCCTGCGCCAGGCGGCGACACCGACCCCAATGCTCGGACGCATGAACTCGGTAATGCTCACGTTGCTCGGAGGGGTCGTGCCAGTCGGTGCGCTCGCGGGTGGCCTGCTGGCGACGCTGTGGGTGGTGTTCTCGCCCGTACGCACCATCCGTGAATTGCCCAACAACGCGGAATAGCGACGGGCCTCTCCACCAACCCATGTCGCCATGAGGGGAGGACAAACGCCGTGCGCCCCTACGGGCGACGCACGGCATTAAATTGCTGGGCTAGACCCCTGCGCTCTCGACGATCGAAGGCGCTCGCCGCATCAGGGAGTGGATACGGTCCCGAACTTCCTGCGTCACAGCCTCGTCGCGGGACGGCAGTCTGGACGGACCGGACGGGCGGCCCATCTCCTTCATGAACGGCTTCACGAACACACCCTCACCTGCCGTGTGGGCGGTAATCATCCCTCGGATGGAGTTGTACTCGTCGTTGAAATCGTCCAGAACCCGCTCAGCATCCTCGTACCTGCCGGCGGTCAACAGATCGTGGACCGCCCATGAATGCTGCGGGTAGAAGTTGGGCACATGGCTGACCCACGCTTTGACGCCAAGCTGGTGGCCATAGACACTCAGCGGTCCGTTATTGACCACCGCCGCCCGTGGCACGAAGAACTTGAATCCTGCCAGGTAGTTGGCGATGTTGGAGGAGCCCCACTTAACGGCAACCGTGTTCGGCACCTTCATTATCTCTTCGGCGACATCCATGGTCATGTCGTACTTTGAGCCACTATAGAAGTGGCTGTACGCCGCGAACCCGACATCCGTGTGTTTGGCCACCTCGTTGACCCATGCGACGATGTCGCCCTTGTGCACATCGTAGTAGTAGGCGCTAGACATCTGGACGATGTCGATGCCGACCTCTTCGCACCACTGGCACAACTCGATGGTCGTCCTGATGTCAGTGCTCTGGACGCTGGCAAAGGTCGGGATGTTGTTGGGCACCGCGACATCGGCGATGGCCTTGATCGCGTCCTTGCGCTCCTGGGTCGTGAGCGCAGTGAAGTCACCGCCCGAGCCCGCCGCGATAAGCACCGTATTGCCGGCCCTCGCACCCTGATCCACAAGCCACTGGACGTTCTCCTGCGTCGCGTCTACGTCAAGCGACAGATCGTCCTTGAACATCGTCGTCAGCGGGATGACGACGCCATCCATTTTGGCCTTCGCCTCTTCGACCGTTATCATGCGAGCCTCCTAGTAGAACCTTAAATTTCTTTGTACAACATAATAGCAGGGGAACTACCCTACGGCAGGGCCGCCACTGCGGTGACAGCGACCAACATACCCTCCCGGACGAGGCCGTCCACGACCACAAGGGTGTTGGAAGGGAAATCGCGGTCAGGATAGACCTCGCCGAAGAACCGGTCCCTCGTCTCCAGGAACGGGGCCACGGAACCGCGCCCAACCAGGTGCGTCGACAACTGCACGACATTGGCCCAGGTCGCCCCTCCGCTCTTCAGGCCGATGCCGATCAGTTCTAGGACCCACTGCGTCTGAGCCGCGGCGTCACCCTCCCCCACTAGCGAGCCGTCCGCCGCAACCGACGCCTTGTCCGTCAGGAATAGCCATTTCTGCACACCTGATACCCCCACAACATGAGAAAAGGCGCCATGTGGCACGACCATCTCCGGTGGATTCCATGCAGACCTCTCGATTTTATTCACCTATCAACCTCCTATCGATTTCACATTCTCTTCCGGCAACATCTTGCATTTGGGGTGTGCAGACGGGCCAGGGCCCCTCCGCCGGGAATCTGAGGGTGTCTCTCAGACTATGTCTACTATCTATTCTTTTTGTCTTCCTCTGGAATCGTGAACCCTCAGGGCAGACATACTCTCGCTGGTGGCAATCCCGAGAACGACAATGCCAAATTTTGAAGCCAAGGTCCACACAGTGTACCCTGTGTCCGAACCCCCACGCCGCTGGCACATGGAGGACTCATATGCCCCATCGAAACGTAACACTGAGATCGGTCACTCGAGAAGACGCTGGACGCATCCGAGACTGGCTCAAGGACGAAGAGGTAGCCGAGAGCTGGTTCGGACGCTACGCATATGGCGACGCAGCACACCTTGGTTACCACCCGGAGGAGATCGAGGGGGTTTCCGAAGCCGAGTGGGAGCGCGTCTTCAACGATCCCGAGCACCGCATGCTATCTATCTACCTGGACGACGGACAGCACATCGGTGAGGTCCACGTCGCGATCGAGGAGTCCCTCGGTGACGGGCACGCCTCGGTCCTCATCGGTAGCACGGAGATGTGGCACCACGGCCACGGGACAGAGGCGACCCGAGCAATGATGGATTTAGCGTTCACCGAGTGGGGCCTCTACCGGCTTTGGGTCGACGTGCCTGAGTACAACAAGGCCGCCATGCTGATGTTCGAGCACCTGGGCTTCGTCCACGAGGGAACGCTCAGGAAGTCGCGGCCCCATGAGGGCTCACGCTTCGACTCGGTCGTGATGGGAATCCTGGCCACCGAGTACACCGAACGCGCCACAGGGTAGCGCTACCACATGGGAGGCATTGGATTCCGGCCCGGAGGCCTACTGCGCACGCCCACACAGACGTCCGGGTCCCCTTC
>CAUZNX010000353.1:0-2784 GCA_963580905.1 Dehalococcoidia bacterium
CGATAATGTCTCCGGGCATGACCAGGACGCCGCCGCAACCGATGGGAACGTCGTAGTCCCATGGGTACATGTCGAAATGCGTCGAGCTCAAGGGAGTCGCGCCCCACACAAACAGCGGCATCCCCATTTCGCGGGCCTAGGGCATGTCCCTGATGCAACCATGAACGACTTTAGAATGCCGCACTCCTCGCGAAGGTCGGAGCTAATGGTCGCCGTGCCGAACTCGCGGAACGGCTCCACCATCTCTGCAGGGGATCGTACTACCGGCGTTCGTTCCGTCATTTGCGTCTCCTATCCGGGGTCGAGTCAGAGCGTCCTCAATCTATATCATGGGGATGGCGGATTCAACATCCAACGTGATAGCATTCGGCTGGCTCGACGGTGGGCCAGCAAGGGAGATATCTTGAGCCAAAAACTTGGACTAGTCACATACAACCTGGCACATGCATGGGACCTGGACACCATTATCGAGCGGTGCGAGGCCCACGGCTTTGGGGCCGCCGAGTTCCGCACAACTCATGGCCACGGCGTCGAGCCCTCACTTACGGCATCCGAGAGGGCGGAGGTCAAGGCTCGCTGTCAGGACTCCGGTCTAGCACAAATCAGCCTGGGTTCCACTTGCGAGTACCACTCGACGGACCCCGCTGAGGTCGACGCCAACGTCGAGACAACGAACCTGTTCGTGGACCTGGCGGTCGACATCGGTGCCGGCGGCGTCAAGGTCCGCCCCAATGGCCTGCAGGTAGACAACGGCATCCCGGTGGAGCAGACCCTGGAACAGATAGGACACGCCCTGAAACGCTGCGGTGAGCACGCCGAAGGAACAGGCGTTGGCATCTGGCTGGAGGTTCACGGACGTCCCACACAGCATCCACCGTATATCAAGACCATCATGGAAGCGGCCGACCATCCAAGCGTCGGCGTATGTTGGAACTCCAACCCGACGGACGTGGTGGACGGCTCCGTGAAAGAGTATTTCGAGCTGTTGCTTCCGTGGCTAATGTCGGTGCATATCAACAATATCTGGGACCGGAACTACCCGTACCGGGAGCTATTCGGTCTGCTGCGGCAGTCTGGCTACGACGGCTACTGCCTCGCCGAAATCGCGGAAGAGAGCAGTGAACCCGACACGTTCATGCGCTACTACTCAACCCTGTTCAATGAGTTGGGCCGGGAATAGTCGACCACTCAGGAGACCCACATGAAAATAGGCTGTTGTGCCTACTCGTACCGAAAATATCTCACCTCAGGGCAGATGAGCCTTGAGGAGTTTGTCGATATCGCTTCCGACCTTGGGATCGAGGGAGTGGAGCTGACTTCCTACTACTTCCCCTCCACAGACGCGGCCTACCTGCACTCCTTGAAGCGGCACTGCATGCTGCGCGGGGTCAGCATTTCAGGGGCAGCTGTCGGCAGCAAGCTCACCCTTGCCTCGGACGAAGAGCGAGCTGCCGAGGTGCGCATGATCAAGGAGTGGCTGGGGCACGCCAGAGAACTGGGTGCACCGGAACTGCGCGTGTTCGCGGGTCTCACGCCGGAAGGTCACACCGACGACCAGGCATTCGGCTGGGCCGTTGCGGCACTGAAAGAGTGCGTCCCGGTTGCAGAGGAGGTCGGTGTAGTCATGGCGCTTGAGAATCATGGGGGCATCACGACGACTTCAGCTCAGGTGATAGCCCTCATCGAAGCGGTCGACTCGCCGTGGCTTCAGGTCAATCTGGACACGGGCAACTACGGGCTGGACCCCGACGTGGACCCCTACGAGGGCATGAGACGAGTCGCCGCACTGTCGGTGACTGCCCATCACAAGGTCTCGATGCGGACGCCCGACGGGCAGAAGCGGGTGGACGTGACTCAGGTCGTTTCGACGCTGCGTGTCGCTGACTATCGCGGCTTCCTGAACATCGAGTTCGAGGAGGACGACGACCCAATGACAGGCGTCCCCCGCGTCGTCGAAGAGATCAGAAGCGCGCTGGCTTCTGGGTGAGCACCTGCGACCAATAGCGTAGGACACGCGACTGCTCTGAATACCTCGACACGAACTCAGTTGGACAAAGTATGGAGGAACGAGCTTGGACACAGTAGGTCTTGGAGTAGTCGGGCCGTCAGGCGTGATTGGCCAAAAGCACGTCGCAGAGGTGGCTGCGTCACCCCACGCAAAGCTGGTCGGCATACATGACATGAACCAGGATGCGGCGGCCGAACAGGCGGCCGAGCTGGGCACAAAGCACTACCCCGAGCTCGAGGCGCTCCTTGCCGACCCCGAGATCGACGCGATCACCATTGCTACGCCCCACCCTACCCACCGCGACATTGCGCTGCAGGCCTTCGAAGCCGGCAAGCATGTCCTGACCGAAAAACCTCTCGCGGCATCACCTGCGGAATCGGACGAGATGGTCGAAGCGGCTAACGCCGCAGGCCTCACCCTGGGCGTTGTATATCAGAACCGGCTGCGCCCGGACGCCATCCGCGTCAAGCAGCTAATCGATGAAGGCTACCTGGGGAAGCTGTACCGGACATCTATCATGATGGCTTCCTTTAGAGCCCAGAGCTACTATGATTCTGCGCCGTGGCGCGGCACCTGGAAAGGCGAGGGCGGCGGTGCGCTCTTTAACCAGGGGGTCCACTATCTCGACCTATTCCAGTGGCTCGGCGGGATGCCCGTGAGCGTCATGGGGCAGGCTGGCACACTAATGCACGACATTGAGGTGGAGGACTCAGCGTCCGCCCTGGTCGGGTACGCCAGCGGTGCCCAGGGATACATCCACTGCAACACGGTCCAGA
>CAUZNX010000354.1:0-2770 GCA_963580905.1 Dehalococcoidia bacterium
CTCAACCGGCTCGGACGTCACTTCTCTCACGCCTTTTGAGATCCGCCCATTCCCCTTTCAGCGTCAAATGCTTGACCAACTGGAACTTGCCCGACGCTCTGGGCACGACAACACGCTGGTTGTTGCAGCAACTGGAACAGGTAAAACCATCGTCTCAGCCCTCGACTTTCGAAGGCTGAGGGAGCAACTCGATCAGTCGCGGCTCCTGTTCATCGCTCATCGGACCGAGATCCTTGAGCAAAGTCTCAACATTTTCCGCCATGTCGTCCGAGACGGCTCGTTCGGGGAACTATGGGTTGGAGGGAACCACCCACAGCAGTGGGACCATGTATTCGCATCCATCCAGTCCATTTCTGCAAGCGAAATCTCCCGACTCTCGCCGGCCCACTTCGACGTAGTTATCGTTGACGAGTTCCACCACGCTGCAGCCAATAGCTACGAGTCGCTACTTGGCTACCTCACCCCACGACACCTTGTCGGGCTTACTGCAACACCCGAGCGAGCCGATGGCCTCGACATTTTGCAATGGTTCGGTGGTCGGATTGCCGTCGAGCTCCGGCTTTGGGACGCCCTAGAGCAAGATCTCCTTTCGCCATTCCACTACTACGGGGTTCACGACAACACCGACCTATCTCGAGTCACCTGGCGCAACGGCGCCTACAGCGCCGCCGAGCTAACCAACCTCTACACCGCAAACGACCTCTGGGCGAGCCGTGTACTAAATGAGGTAAAGAACAAGATTGGCGATCCGACATCAATGCGCTCTCTCGGGTTCTGCGTCAGCATCGATCACGCCGAGTTCATGGCACATCGTTTCAGCGATGCGGGAATCACGGCTCGTGCGATCACCTCGCGCTCGCGCCGTGAAGATCGAGAGCGGGCCCTCGCCGATCTGGCCTCCGGGCAGATCCAAGTGATCTTCACCGTGGACCTTTTCAATGAGGGTGTCGACATCCCAGCGATCGATGTCATCCTCATGTTGCGACCAACAGAAAGTGCGACAGTCTTTCTACAGCAGCTCGGGCGTGGACTCCGAAAGGCGAGCGGGAAGGACGTACTCACCGTCCTCGACTTCGTTGGTCACCAGCACCGGGACTTTCGATTCGACCTCCGCTACCGCCGGATGCTGGGACGTACCCGCCGTGAACTCGAGGACGACGTTCAACACGACTTCCCGTTCCTCCCTGCCGGATGTCAATTCCATCTCGACCCGATCTCCAAGGAGATCGTCCTTTCCAACATCCGCAATGCCCTGCCAACCACATGGCCACAGCGGATTCGTGAGCTCAAGGAACTTGGGAACGTAGACCTGGCGACCTTCCTTCATGAGACCGGACTCGATCTGACAGACGTCTACCGAGGCAACCGCAGTTGGACTGAACTACGCCGCGCTGCTGGCCACCTAACCAACGCAGCGAGGGACGGAGAAGTAAAGATCTCGCGGGGGATCGGACGAATCCTGCATGTCGACGACCAGGAACGTCTGACCTCATATCGAATTCTTCTCCAGCAGGACCGGCCTCCATCTGTCGCCAACCTGGGAGTCAGGCAAGCCCGTCAGATCCAGGGACTCCTGCTATCTCTTCTCGGCCCACAAAAAGGTACGTACCCTGCCGCCCAGGACGCCCTTATAGAACTCTGGCGACACCCCGACCTCTTGTCCGAGATCTGCGAACTACTTTCGATTCTTACAGGCTCGACCACGCACCTTCACGAACCACTGGATGCTGATTTTCCGGTCCCTCTCCAAGTTCACGGCACTTACAGCCGAGACGAAGTCCTGGCCGCATACGGAGCATCATCGGTCTCAGCCCCCTTACCCCTGGTGGCCGGCGTGTACTGGCACGATGAATCGAAAACCGATTTGTTATTCATCACACTCAATAAGTCGGAAAAGGACTACTCCCCGACGACCAGATACAACGACTACGCCATCAGCGACACCATCTTTCACTGGGAATCACAGTCCGCCACCGCCGAGACAAGCCCGACAGGCCAGCGCTACATCAATCACGTCACAGGTGGATCACGAGTTGTCCTCTTCATTCGAACAACCCGGAAAGACCTCTATGGACGTACGACACCATATTTATGTGCCGGCTTCGGCACTTATATCGACCACAAGGGTGAACGGCCAATGGCGATCACCTGGAGGCTCTCCAAGTCGCTCCCAGGGGACACCTACGCCACTTATCGTGCAGCCATCGCCTAACAAGTCGGACTAGTCCTAGGGAGACCATCCTTCGTGGAGATCCGCGATTTTCAAGAACTCATGGACCGTACGTACCGCCAGCGGGACACAGAGCGCGGCGTTGCATCAACTATCGCCTGGCTCGCGGAGGAGGTAGGTGAGCTAGCCAAAGCCACCCGGAAAGGCACCTTCGCCGAGCAATCTCACGAGGCTGGTGACGTGATGGCCTGGTTGGCATCTCTGGCAAATCAGCTCGGCCTCGATCTCGAGGATGCTGCGTCGCGCTACGGACTACACAGGTGTGACACTGCACGGAGGCCGCTGGACTTCGAGTTCGCTACTCCGCGAAGTTGGCGAGGTGGGTGGCCGCCAGAGTTTCGCCTGACGGCATCGACGTCGTGAACGGGCCTCCAGCCACGTTGGACGACACCAGGGCCAGGCAGAGGTTGGACTCGTGCTTCGGGGACCAGACGGCAACCCGGACCTCACCGCAGGGTGAACCGTCCGGTCCGAAAGCCAGCCACGGATGTTCGCTGGTCGACGCCAGGCGCTCGCCCGACAGGAGGGCCTTCACCAGGC
>CAUZNX010000355.1:0-2766 GCA_963580905.1 Dehalococcoidia bacterium
TCTGGCAGCTGCTTCTCTTGCCCGCGATAGGCGGGAGTATCGCCACAACCTCCATGACCACCCGCCAGAGCTTCGTCTACGACGTGCTTGGCCGACAGAACGCCCTTTCTGGTCTGGCATACATTGCCCTTGCCACGCGCACCGGGGGCATGGTTGGGGCGCTGATCGTTGGCGGCATCCTTGCCAAATACGGGCCTGGCGCAGGCTATTTCGTCCTGTCCGGCGGGTATCTGGTATCCACACTCATGCTGACGCTGATTCGCTCTCGCGGCCAGGCGGCCCCAGCGGGCGGCCCCAGCATGCTGAGAGGGCTGCTGGAGTTCTGGACAGAGCTGAGACACAACCGCACAGTCTCGACTCTGGTGGTGATCGTCGTTCTTGTGGAGTTTTTCGGGTTCACAACCCAGACCTTGATGCCAAGCCTCGCCCGAGATGTGCTGGACATCGGACCCGGAGGGCTGGGCGTCCTGAGCGCGTTCCGTTCCGGCGGGGGAATGCTGGCCATTGCGGTGGTATCCACATTCGGCGAGATACGCCGTCAGGGCCTCGCATTCATCGCTGTGATCCAGGTGTTTGGTGCGGCGCTGGTGGTCCTTGGGTTCGCGTCCAACATCTATATAACAGTGATCGCAATAGTCATCATGAGCGGCATGATGGCGCTGTCCGACCTGTTCTCCCAGGCCCTCATGCAGAGGCTGGTCCCAAACGAGCTAAGGGGCAGGGCGATGGGTGCGTGGTCTACGGCAGTCGGTACGGCGCCCATAGGTAGCTTGGAGATTGGAGCACTGGCATCATTCTTCGGGATCACAGTGGCGTTTGTGTTCCACGGCGCCGGATTGATCGCCGTATCGGTCCTAGCCCTGGCCGCCTTCGGCAGGCTGAGACGGGTCTGACCCGAGGCTGCCGGTCCATCATCAGGTCTGGATCAGACGCCAGCTTTCGTGCATACCCAGCCCCGCCCAACTAAGCGTCCGCAGCACTTAGCCCGAGGATGATGTCCCACTCCGCTTTTGTGATGGGGTGGATCGAGATGCGGGGCCTCTTGAATAGCGAGCAGTTCTCCAGGCCCGGCGTGACCTTTATCTGGGGCAGCGTGACGGGATTCGGCAGCTCCGCCTCGCCCTTGATATCCACCATAAACCAGAGGTTTTTTTCGGGCGTGCTCTTGGGGTCGGGGTGTTCTGACTCCGGGTCCCATGCCGTATCGTCTGGGTAGCCTTCCCGCACCACGACCGCCGTCCCAACCACAGCGATTGGCTCGGCGTTTGAGTGGTAGAAAAACACCCCGTCGCCGACCTTGACCTCGTCGCGCAGGAAATTGCGCGCTTGGTAATTTCGAACCCCGTCCCACTCGGCAGTCTGACCCTCCTCGGCCATCAGGTCCGAAAAGGAGTACGCGGTCGGCTCCGACTTGAAAAGCCAGTACCCTCGCTCTGCCATGGAAACACCCTCCGTATTCAGTCAGCTTGCGATGCCAGCCCAGTTTATCACCACCGGCCCGAAACGTATTGACCGGCGAGCCTTTCGCGAATACGATGGCGTGAAATTTGTGATGACAGGAGAAGCAAGATGCCGAATGATCTGCCGAAGCGGGCGCGAGCGGTCATCATAGGTGGCGGCATTGTCGGCTATAGCGTCGCGTACCACCTGACCCAGCTCGGATTGAAGGATGTCGTGCTGCTGGAGCAGTTCACGATGGCCGCCGGTACGACCGGCCATGGGGCCGGCCTGGTCACGCAGTTGCGCCACACCCGGGCGCTCACGGACCTATCGCGCTACGCCGCCGACCTCTACTCCAGGCTCGAGGCGGAGACGGGCCAGCCCACCGGATTCAAGCAGACCGGCAGCATCACAGTGGCCCGAACACAGGGCCGTGCGGACGAGATCAAACGGACCATCTCCATGGCCAAAGGCTTCGGCGTGGAGATTCATGGCATCAGTCCACGTGAGGCCGGCGAACTGTGGCCCCTAATGAACACCGACGACATCGTCGGTGCGATGTGGGTCCCCAAGGACGGACAGACGACCCCGGACGCGACGACGATGGCCATGGGCATTGGCGCCACCCGGCGAGGAGCCACCATCCTGGACAACGTGACGGTCACCGGTATCCAGCGCGAAGGTGGCACAGTCACAAGGGTGAACACATCTCGCGGCGACATCGAGTGCGAGATTGTCGTGAACTGCGCAGGCATGTGGGCCCGGGAGATCGGCCTGATGGCAGGCGTAGCTGTGCCCCTCCACGCCGCTGAGCACGCCTATCTGGTCACCCGCCCGATGGAGGGCGTCACACCCGACATGCCCTCACTACGCGACCCCGACGGCTACATCTACTTCCGACGCGACATCGAGGACCAGGGCGGCATGCTGATGGGAGGCTTCGAGCCCGTAGCCCAGCCCTGGGGCATGGGCGGCATCCCAGATCACTTCGCCTTCGGACGCATCGATGCCAATATGGACCGCTACGGCGTGTTCGTCGAGAACGCTTTGCAGCGCGCACCCACGATGGCCGATGTCGATGTGCTGCGATGGGTCGTAGGCCCAGAGAGCTTTACGCCCGACAACCGGTACATCATGGGCGAGGCACCGGAACTGCGGAATTTCTACGTGGCCGCAGGACTGAACTCCAGCGGCATCGCCGGCGCGGCCGGAGCGGGCAAGGCCGTCGCGGAATGGATCGTCGAGGGCCACCCGCAAATGGACCTATCAGAGGTGGACATCAGGCGCTTCCACGGCTTCGAGAACGGGTCAAAGTACCTGTACGAC
>CAUZNX010000356.1:0-2762 GCA_963580905.1 Dehalococcoidia bacterium
CTCTGTTGGCCGCTGGTCAAATGCCCCCGCGGGGTAGACTCCGGGGTCGCTGATGATCTGGCCGCCACGGGTGGGCACCGGGTCGATAGGATTGTAGACGTAGACATCTGGCGGCTCTCCGACGTTCGGCGTCTGGACGTCTAGCAATCCGTCGCCGTTCAGCGTGTTGGCCCTCCCTTGGCTGTGGAGGTAGTAGTTTACGGATTCGGCTCGTTCCAGTGGCCACTTATCCTCTGTGCGCCAGACATTCTCGCCCATCACGAAGATCCTGACGGGCTTTTCGTCTGCCACGCCGTTGTCCTCGCCCTTGAGCCAGTAGTCGTAGTAGCGCAGAATCTGCCCCTGCATATCCAGTCCAAAGGACGAGGCCTGGCTGCCGAATCCACGCTCACCTGCGACGCTTGTCCCAATGCCGCCGTGCACCCACGGACCGATAACCAATCGCTGGCCTCGCCTCGCATTGTCTGAACCACCCGACTCGCGCATGCCGGTGAAATTGTTGAGGGTCCCGCCGAGAAATATGTCGTACCAACCGCCGTAGTTGAACGCCGGTACCGTTATGTCTGAATGGGCCTCCTCGATGGAGATGCGCTTCCAGTACTCGTCATACTCGGGGTGGTCGAGCCAGTCGTAGTAGTAGGGCGCCATTCCGCCCTCCAGGTCCGGGAGCTCCTTCATGGGGAGGTAGCGGTACCCGGTCTCCACCTTGTCCTTGGCCTCGATCAGGATGTCGAGCTGCCGTGGTGACAAATAGAGGCGGTTGGCCAGATTGTCCCAGTTCGCGGACGTGAGGTTGTCGAGTGTCCACTCCAGGTTGAACCCAAGCTGGGAGGCGCCCCCCTGCCACGCCCATCCCTCGTGGTAGTCGGAGGCGGTCTGGCCTGGCGCTATGGCCGCCAGGGACGGAGGCAACGACTTTGCGGCGAGCCACTGGGTCGCGCCCACGTAGGACGAGCCGTACATGCCGACCTTGCCGTTGCACCATGGCTGTCCGGCCACCCACTCGATCGAGTCGAAGCCGTCGTTCATTTCGTCGGTGAAGGTGTAGAACTCGCCGTCGGAGCTGAAGCGGCCGCGAATATCCTGAATTACGACCGCGTATCCGGCCATCGCGGCGCGTATCGCGTCTAGCGAATAGGTCCTCGACGACGGGGTACTCTTGTCATAAGGGGTCCGCTGAAGGAGCGCAGGAAACCCGCCACCGGCGTCTGGGCGAAAAATATCGACGTAGGTGATCGTTCCGTCCCTCAGCATCAGCGGGCTGTTGGGTTCGAATTTTATCGAGTATGGCGCTGCCATTCCTCGCGTCTCCTTGAGTCCATCTGGTCAGCCGTCAATAGCGGTTGCGAATCTTAGCATAGCGTCCGCGCACCTACAAGGCGACGTGGACTGGGCCGCTGCCCTGTGCTAGCATCCGAGCAAGGTACGCTACGATTCGGGAGGTCGACACGTTGAAAATAGAGGGACGGTACAGCTTCTTTTCCGGTCCCGAATTGGTATGGGCGAGGCTGCTGGAGACCGAGGTGCTGGCAGGGTGCATACCGGGCTGCCGCGAATTCACGGCTGTCGACGAGGATAACTATGAGGTCGAAATTAACGCTGGTTTCGGGGCGATTAGCGGTACCTTTAATGGAACGATAAAAGTAATTAAGAGGGACGCTCCGCGCTCTTTCAGGATGGTTGTGGAAGGTAAGGGCCCGGCGGGTGGACTTTCGGGAGATGCGCTCCTCACGTTACACAATGTGGGTGGCGCAACCGAGATCGAACTGGCCGGAGATGCCCAGGCAACCGGGATACTGGCCCGGCTGGGACAGCGCCTCATGGATCCGGCGTCCAAGGTGATGATCGACAAGTTCTTCGATTGCCTTCGTGACAAGGTAGACACCCCTTGACCGCGTGCCGCGACCTAGTACAGGTGGTGCTGATCTGTCACACGGGCTCTCTCACGGAGGAGTCCTTGTTTCCTACCGTAAAGGGGCGTGCAGAGGGGCGCAGCCCCTTTGCCGGGAGTGTGAGAGTGTCCCTCACATAGTCTCTTTATTTTCTTATTATTGAGTGGTGGTGGGTTAACGAGCAATAGGACGAAACGCCATGGTAGACATCCAAAACAGCATCATAGACGCCCATATCCACATCTGGGCAGCCGATCAAGAGGCCTACCCACTGGCTCCCGGCTTCGTAGATTCTGACCTATGGATCCCCTCATACGATCCGCAGGACCACCTGGCCATCGCGGGAGGTCTGGGCATCGGCCGGATCAACTTCGTACAGATGACCTGGTACGGCACGGACCACAGCTACATCCTGGACCAGATCGCCGCCGCTCCTGACCGATTCGTCGGCACGGGCATCGTACCCGCCGTCACAGACGTTGATGTTGGAAGTCCCGGGAATACGATGATCGCACTGTCGAAGGGCGGTATCTATGCCTTCCGGATGCGTGGTCGGAGTTGGCACAGGCGACCCATTAGTGACGGACCCCAATGGATGGACCACCACGGTTACGCCGAGATGTTCGAGACAGGCGCTGCCCAGAACCTAGTGCTGAGTTTCCTAGCAGAGCCGAGCGATCTCCCAGAGATTGACCGGATGTGCACGCTATATCCGGAGACTCCGGTGATAATCGATCACCTGTGCCGCATAGGTATCGACGGTCGATTCCCGGACGAGGACATTCGCGCACTTTGCGATCTGTCTCGCCACCCAAATGTCTACATCAAGGTCGGTCCGTTCCAGCATCTGGGATTGAAGGTGCGGCCATA
>CAUZNX010000357.1:0-2761 GCA_963580905.1 Dehalococcoidia bacterium
GCTCAAAGTTGCCGGACGCCCTATCTAGCACCATTAGCCGCGAGTGGTCTCGCGGCTCAACGGGCGTCTGGGCGATCAGCTCTTCGGGCAGGTGGTAATCGAAGTCGTCCGTCTTCAAGTTGGGTCCTATCTCAGGGGAGAGTGTATTCGTTGGGGGTGAGAACGATTGGCCGGGACTGGCCCCCTCATCCTAACCTTCTTCCCGGGGGGAGAAGGGACCAAACCTCCTCTCCCTTCTAAAAGGGAGAGGATTGAGGTGAGGGTTGGATTGTTATCGGCTGCTCTCAGCCTTTCGCCGCTGCCTGCTGCGCTGCTAGCAGGGTGTTCTGAAGCAGCATGGCGATTGTCATGGGACCGACGCCGCCAGGCACCGGGGTGATTGCGGACGCCTTTTCCGACACCGCGTCGAAGTCGACGTCGCCTACTAGCCGGTAGCCGCGCTTGCGTTCAGGTGCGTCGATCCGGTTCGTGCCAACGTCGATCACTACGGCTCCTTCCTTGACCATGTCCGCAGTGATGATCCCCGGCTGCCCCATCGCGGCGACGAGGATGTCCGCCTGGCGTGTAATCGAGCCCAGGTCTGCGGTACGGCTATGGCATATGGTTACAGTGGCGTTTGCGCCTGGCGCTTTTTGCATCATCAGCAGGGAGATGGGTTTGCCCACGATCTCGCTCCTGCCGCACACGACAACATGCTTGCCAGATGGGTCATTCCCCGTACGGAGCAGCATCTGCTGGATGCCCGCAGGCGTCGCCGGCACGAATCTGGCCCGTCCCTGCACCAGCAGGCCAACGTTGGTGGGGTGCAGGCCGTCCACGTCCTTGTCAGGGTTGAGGGCCGCTATGACCGCGTCTACGTCGATGTGATCGGGCACCGGCAATTGGACCAGCACCCCGGACACCGAGTCGTCTTCGCCAAGCTGGCGGACCTGTTCCAGGAGCTCATCCTGGGTGACGTCCGCCGGCAGCGTGTGATCATCGGCGACCATGCCCGCCTCGGTGGCGGCCTTCTGCTTGCTGCGGACGTAGATGGCCGACGCCGGGTCGTCGCCGACGAGAACCACCGCGAGCCTGGGCACAATCCCAAGCCGCTGTTTCATCTCCGCGACGCCTGCCGCAACCTCTGCCCGCACCTCGCCAGCGATTCGCTTTCCGTCAATCAGTTCGGCTTTCAATGGTACTGTGCCCCCTCATCAAAACTTCGTAACTTTGCAACACTCAGGAACGTTACTCGCGGCCATGTCAGCCGCTCGCCCTTTCAAAGAAAGAGGGTAGGTGTCTATGTGAGGGACACCCTCACGAACCCGGCAAAGGGGCTTCGCCCCTCTGCACACCCTTTTTTGGCAGCATGCCTGAGGCTCTGGCCCGGGACAAGGCGAGCGAACGCCAAATGGCAGACCGAGCGGGCTACGCCATGACCACTTATCGAGTTACTCCCGTGACATCGAATCAGGTAGGTGCGAAACACTCTCACAAACTACCGATCCTGACTAGGACGGATAAGTTAAGCCTGACAAGTCTGTCGAAACTTCCGGCTGGGGGCCGTACCTTTCCACACGCTCATTTTCAGTTCGAGCAGCACACGCCTCGCCCGCACTAAGCGCGCGCAGCGCCGTGGGCAGCACCATTTGATTATATACGGAGCTGTGTTGTTGCACGACGGTCGGCTTTCCAACGGTGGAAGCGGCAACTATAATATTTTCTATTGCTGGCGAACCCACTCCCCAACCTTCGAGGTGGCTCATTGAGCAGGTTCTCAGAGGCCCTTTCATCGGGCAAATTTGCGGTGACGTGCGAGTTGAACCCACCCAAGGGAGTCGATTTAGGTCCCATGTTCAAAAAGGCGCTTGCGCTTGAAGGCTCTGTCGACGCATTCAACCTCACGGACTCCGCCGGTTCCAATCTCGCGATGGCCCCTATCGGGGCTGCGCGCCTTCTCGCAGAGAAGGGGATTGAGACGATTCTACAAATAGCGTGTCGCGACAGGAACAGGCTCGCCCTTCAGTCGGAGATGCTTGCCGCGAGCGCCCTGGGCCTCTCGAACGTACTGTGCATGACCGGCGATCCTCCCGGTCGTGGCGACCACGCAGAGGCCAAGGCCGTGTTCGACATCGACGCCATTGACCTGCTTCGCGCCCTGAGCGCATTGTCGTCAGGTCGCGACTTCGCGGGCAATGAGCTGAAAGGCACGCCAGAGGTATTCGCCGGAGCGGTCGTCAACCCTGGTGCATCAGACCTGGACAAAGAGCTTTCCAGGATGGAAGACAAGGTCAAGGCCGGGGCAGCCTTTTTTCAGTCACAGGCCGTGTACGACCCCGAACCATTCGAGAAATTCATGGTCCGTGCCAGGGAGTTCGGCGTGCCGGTCCTCGCCGGGATGATCGTCCTGAAGTCAGCCAAAATGGCCAGGAATCTCGACGCCAACCTTCCAGGGGTCTCCGTGCCGCAGCCGATCATCGATGAGATGGAGTCTGCAGAGGACCGGACTGCCGCAAGCACACGCATTACAGCCGAACTGATCAATCAGGTGAAAAGCCTGTGCGACGGCGTCCACATAATGGCAATCGGATGGGAGTCCAAGGTACCCGCGATTCTTGCCAGAGCCGGTCTTGCAGGCAAGGCAGCCTGATAGTGGCTACAGTCTCCACACAAGACGAGGAATAAGCATGCTGGTAACGGGCGTCGACATCATTGAGATCGATCGCGTGCGGGGCGTGGCGGAGCGCTACGGCCAGCGGTTCTTTGACAGAATCTACACCCC
>CAUZNX010000358.1:0-2760 GCA_963580905.1 Dehalococcoidia bacterium
GTGCCCAACAGCTCCTGGCGGGCCTGAACGTCGAGGTGGGGCTGTTGCGCATGGACAAGCGCGACCTACAAAAGATCGTGGCAGGACAACGCATCGAACTGGACTGGCACCGAAACCCGCCGCTTGCACAGAAGCTTAAAGACGCAATCCCTGGTGGGACCACCGGCCTCGTCATAGGCGCCATAGCTACCTATGTGCTAGTAAGCGCGTCCAACGATTGACGTAACGGTCATTTAGCCGCAAATTGCTTGTCCACCCACAAAACGGGGTCAAGCAGTCAATGACATTTAAGTCACACGTTGTTACCACAGAACAAGCGGCAACCATATTAGGGGTGTCGCGCTCCACCGTGAGGCGTCACGTCGAGCAGGGCAATCTCCGTGGCTTTCCGGGCAAGGTTACTAGGGCGTCGATCGAAGAGTTTATAGGCGAGCCGATCCAGTGGCCGGAAGAAGATGGGGCGACCCAATGAGTGATCTCTTCAAGCTAGACCCCGGCTGGCACTACGACATACCGATGGAGACGTATCTCGCTGATGAGGGGCTCGGCTCAAGTGGCCTCCAAGAGTTCAAGCGCAGTGCCCACTACTATCGCTTCCGGCAGAACAGGGAGCGCGCCCCGTCGAAGGCGATGACGAACGGTACTGCGTTCCATATCGCCGTCTTGGAGCCTGAAGAGTTTGATAGGTTGTATGTGATTGCCGGCCAGTGCAGTGCCCACAAGAAAAACGGCGATCGCTGCACGAACCCCGGAAGTCGCATCTACCGCGACAGGGCATTCTGCGGAGTGCGCGGCCACCATCCGAAGCCCTACTTCATCGAAGAGGCAGGTGGTCCGGAGATCGTGGAGCAGGACGATCGTGATGCGATGTGCATAGCCCGCGACAACCTGCACCAGCACCAGCACATCATGCAGTACTTCAAGGGCGTGGGCGCGTCTGAGGTGACCGGCATCTGGGTCGATGAGGCTAGCGGCGTCCGCTGCAAGATCCGACTCGACCGCGAGATTGAGCGGGCCACCCACCACGTTGACCTAAAGTACACGGCGAGCGCGGAGGTGCGGGCGTTCAAGCGCCAGACATGGAGCATGGGCTGGATGCACCGCTCCGCGTTTTACCGGAGGGGCATGAAGGCGCTAGGCCACGACGCGACCGCATCAATCATTATCGCGTCGGAGTCGGAGCCCGCGCACGACTGCAACCTGTTCATCCTAGACGAAGCCCAGATCGCAGTCATTGGGCAGGGCATCGATAAGCACCTCACGGAGTTTGCGGCGTGTCAGCAGTCAGGCGACTGGCCAGGATACGACCAAGAGCCCGTTCATCTCACGCTGGAGGATTGGCAGCTATGATTTCACGCAAACTTCTGAAGAAGCGCCCGACCCAACTCGGACGCATCAAGATCGGCGGGCTCGGCAAGGAGCGGAAAACGCGGGGCGGCGACCGGACATGGCGCCCACCCGTGAAGGCCGACCACTTCTGGATCACGACCAACGTGCGCAACGAGGATAACGGCAACTTCGAACGCGACGATGCGATCCACGACATCATCGGCAAGAAGCCGACTGCGCTGCGCGGCACCCTAATGTTCCACACACCGGAGGAGAATTTCCATTCCGAAATGTGCCAGTACAAAGGGCGCGGCAGAGACGGCAAGGTCCGAACCTGCGACGGCGAGCAGTTCATCGACCTGGGCGGCAAGAAGCCGAAGCCGGCCCAACCGTGCGAGTTCAAGGCCGAGGACGGCGAGCGTGGCTGTGAGTGCAAGCCGTACTCCCGGTTCCACATCCAACTGGACGCGGCAAACGTCGCGCTCGGCTACCACTTCTTCCGCACGACATCGTGGTCATCGACCGGCCAGATCCAGACGCAGCTTGAAGAGATTTTCGAGCGGTTCGGGACATGCAAGTATGCGCCGGTAGAACTGCGTTGCGTGATGACGGCGGATCACTTCAGGGACGACCAGGGCAACGAGAAAACTGGCAAAAGCCTAAAGGTCCATCTGTTCATCGCGATGAATCCGCAAGAGACGGCGGCTATGATTGGGCGCGGTGCCGACCTCCAACAGATCGCCCGTGGCGAAATGAAACAACTCGCTGCCGGTGTACAGGACGTACTGTCGGAGCAGGACGAGCTGGAGTCAGAGGAGATCCAAGGCGAATACTTCCACGATGAGGCCGAGAGTGCGACGGCGGCCGTGATAGGCGAACTCGAGGCCGATGGCCGTTATTACGAAGAAGCCGATGACGGCGACGAAGAGACGGAAGGCGTGGAGGTGGAGATTCTGGAGCAAGAGGGTCTGGACCTGGGCGACGAGACGGCGAAGTCTGCGCTAGAACTGTGACGCGCCCCGAAGACATCATCCTGACGAACATCCAGGCCGAGTTCGGTGTCGCCACGCGCTTGTGGCGCAACGTCGTGAGCGGCGTGTACATCGGCAAACTCGTCAAAGGCAAGATTGGCGGCACGATCACGCTCGCGCATTCAAGGTTTATGAACGTCGGGCTCAAGGAAGGCAGCGCCGATCTGATCGGCATCGGCCCTGGCGGGTTGTTTCTGTCGATCGAAGTGAAGCAGCCGGGCCAGCGCCCGCGTCCGGATCAGCGGAAGTGGCGGGACATGGTGCTGGATCGTGGTGGGCTCGCTGGCACGGCGCACAACGTCGAAGAGGCGGGCTTGATTATTTCTGGAAATAGACGAGACTAGCCCTCCCCCCAGGGCAAGAGGCGGGGCCGTTCGACGGAACGGATAAAACACCCGCA
>CAUZNX010000359.1:0-2755 GCA_963580905.1 Dehalococcoidia bacterium
CACGGGACACGCGGGTGCCCGGGTCGTGAACGAGCCGGGTGCGATGACCTGGCATGAGCTATCGACCCGTGACACGGATGTCGCGGGTAAGTTTTACGAGGAGCTACTGGGCTGGCACTCGCACAGTGAGGACATGGGCGGATTTGACTACACCGTGTTCCACATCACGCACGATAACCCCGCAGGCGGGATGGTGAAACTGGACGAGGCGTCGGCCGGAGTTCGGCCGCACTGGATGGTCTACTTCGCCGTCGAGGACTGCGACGCCACGGCGAGGCTTGCGGTCGGCAATGCAGGCAAGGTCATAGTGCCGCCGACGGACATCCCGCCGGGTCGATTCGCGATCCTGTCTGATCCACAGGGCGCGGTGTTCGCAGTGATGAGCCTTAACGAGGGTTGAGCGGGCGTGTGTCCCGATCTCGATTGTTTGGGTAGGAGAGACTTCTCCCTCACCCTACGCCCTCTCCCGCTGGGAGATGGGAATACCTCATATCCTGACTTTCCGAGTTAGGATTCTCTCATCCTGAGATCTAGCCCTGCCATCCTGAATCGAGTTCAGGATGGCAGGTTGGTGAGGGGGTGATGCATCCCCGGTGAGGTACTAAACGATTCGACTTTTCGACGCTTACCTGATGGTCGACTGGAGCGCCAAGCACGGGCTGTCTCCGGCTCGACCGTCGGCCGATGCCGTCTGGGTTGGTGCCGGCGAGGCTGATGACCGTACTCCACGCGCTCGATACTTTCGCTCTCGTATGGCCGGGATCGCTCATGTCACTCGACTGCTCAAGCGGTGGACGGGGGAGGGCAAGCGGGTGCTGGTCGGGTTCGACCTTCCGTACGGCTATCCGGTCGGATTTGCCCGATGGATGGACGGATCGTCTGATGTTCCTGCGTGGCGTAAGACATGGACCGCCATCTCAAGCCGATTCCAGGACGACGAGCGAAACCTGAACAATCGCTTTGGGGTCGCATCGGAGCTGAACGCCCTGTGCGGGGCTGACCGTTACGGACCGTTCTGGTGTGCGCCCGGGGCGCAGGTGACGGCGACCTTGCCGCCAAAAATGAAGGGCTACCTGGAGTTCCCGTATGCGATGCCGGACGGCAGTCTGCTGGGGGACCTTCGAATCTGTGACGCCCGGTTCAGGAAGGCCGGGTTGAACATCCACACATGCTGGCACCTGCTCGGCACCGGCAGCGTTGGCGGGCAGGGAGTCGCCGGGATTCCGCACGTGGAGAGTTTGCGGGATCACGACGCCTTCGCTGAATACTCAAAGGTCTGGCCGTTCGAGACCGGCTTTACGCCTGAACCAACCGACCCGATAGGTAGCGGTCCGGCAATTGTTCACGCCGAGATATGGCCTCGCGTTGCGGAGTCGCTTATGAACCCGCGCACAAGGATCAAGGACCGGGCGCAGGTGATATCGGTAGTTGAATGGGCGCGCCGACTTGATGCAGAAGGAACACTGGGAACGTACTTCAACGCACCTGATGACCTGTCGCAGGAAGACGCCGTAATTGCCGTAGAAGAAGAAGGCTGGATCCTGGGGACGCCGTAACCCTGAGGCTCGCCCCGGAATACCCCCCCCCCTCCTACGTTAGGAGGGGGGTATGAGTCGTCACTAGTACGCGAACGGCTTTAGCTGACTCTCAAGGATCTCCAACCCGAATCCCGGCGCATCTGAAGGCTTCATGCGGCCATTTTTCGGTGTCGACAGGCCCGGCAGCTTGGCGGCATCCTCCGGCGGTACACCGGGAGGCGATGCCACAAATGTCTCGGTCCACGGGATGGCGGGCATGGCGTAGCAGGCGTGCTGCCCGTAAGCGGTGTTGCCACCGGCGTGCGGAATCACGGCGATGCCGGCCGATTCAGCGATGGCGCAGATCTTGACGATGGGCGTCATACCGCCGACCCAGTTGATGTCCGGCTGAAGAATGTCGACAAGATGGTGCGACGCTGCGTACTGGAACGGCGCGGTCGTGTACCAATGCTCGCCGGTCGCCAGTGTCTGCCACGGGACACGTTCCCTGAGTACGGCGTGGGCGTCGATATCTTCAGACCTCAGGCACTCCTCAAGCCACTTCATGTTGTAAGGCTTGAGACCCTCGGCCAACCGCACGGCGTACTCCACGTCGAACGCCATCCAGCAGTCAAGCATCAGCTCAACATCGTCGCCAACCAGTTCACGGGTTTCGGCGATGTACTGGATGTTTTTCTTGAGCCCGTCCAGTCCGTCCGCCGGGCCGTAAGGGCAGGGGAGCTTTGTGGCCTTGAACCCAAGCTCCATGTACCAGTCGGTATCGCCTCCGGTTGAGTAGCAGAACAACTCATCCCGTGCCGGTCCGCCAAGCAGCTCATACACAGGCTTGTCCATCAGCTTGCCCTTTAGATCCCACATGGCGAGGTCGATAGCGCTTACTGCGTACGACGCCAGCCCCGCCGCGCCAAACGGAGCGCACATGCGGACCGCCATGTCGTAAATCTTCTCGACGGCCATGCAGTCTTCGCCAACGAGTCGAGGACCAAGGTAGTCGTCGATGACCGCCGCCACGGGTTTCCCGTGCTGGGCGATGGCGAATCCCCACGTCCCGTCCTCGGCCTCGATCACGCAGCCGAAGTTGTTCCATGTAGGTGTCCATGATGGCCGGTAATCCGAATAGCGCGGGTATCGCGTCATCGGGTTGGCGACCGGGCCACTTTCGACCCAGGAAGGGCGTTTTTGAGTCTGGTACTGGGCCTCGGAAGGTCGGGCGAGGG